>JAEYRT010000156.1 GCA_023435325.1 Pseudomonadota bacterium
GTTGCCCAGCGACTTGGACATCTTCTTGCCCTGGCCGTCCACAGTAAAGCCGTGGGTCAGCAGACCGCGATACGGTGCGCGGCCGTAGATGGCGGAAGCCAGCAGCAGCGAAGAGTGGAACCAGCCGCGGTGCTGGTCGTGCCCTTCCAGATACAGGTCGGCCTCGGGGCCTTCGTTGTGGTGGTGCTCGGGGTGCGAGCCGCGCAGCACGTGCCAGAAGGTGGAGCCGGAGTCGAACCACACTTCCAGAATGTCGGTGCTCTTGGTATAGCTCTTGGCGTCTTCAGCACCCAGGATTTCTTCGGTGGTCACGCGGCTCCAGGCCTCGATACCGCCTTGCTCGATCATGGCCGCAGCCTGATCGATGATCTCCATGGTGCGGGGGTGCAGGGCACCGGTGTCCACATGCAGGAAGAAGGGAATGGGCACACCCCAGCTGCGCTGGCGCGAGATGCACCAGTCCGGACGGCCGGCGATCATGGCGCGCAGGCGTTCCTTGCCGTTTTCGGGGTAGAAGCTGGTGGCTTCAATCGCTTCCAGCGCAATCTGGCGCAGCGTCTTTTCAGGCTTCTGCGCAGGGTCGGTGAACACGCCTTCACCCTCATCCATGCGGATGAACCACTGGGCGGCAGCACGGTAGATGACGGGCGTCTTGTGGCGCCAGCAGTGGGGGTAGCTGTGCTGCAGACCCGTGGTGTCCATCAGGCGATTGGCTACCTTCAGGGCATCCAGAATCACGGGCACAGCCTTCCAGATGTGCTGGCCACCAAACATGGGCAGATCGGCTGCGTAGACGCCGTTGCCAGTGACAGGGTTCAGGATGTCCTTGTAGTCCATGCCATTGGACACGCAGGAGTTGAAGTCATCCACACCGTAGGCAGGGGCCGAGTGCACGATACCGGTACCGTCTTCGGCCGTGGCGTATTCGGCCAGGTACACGGGCGAGATGCGGTCAAAGCCCTTGTCCACATGGGCCAGCGGGTGCTTGAAGGGCATGTGGTCCAGCTTCTCGCCCTTGGCGGTGGCAACCACGGTGCCTTCGATCTTCCAGCGCGCCAGGCACTTTTCGACCAGGGCGGATGCCACGATCAGCAGGCCGCGCTCGGTGTCGACCAGGCTGTATTCCAGATCGGGGTTGACGTTCAGCGCCTGGTTGGCAGGAATGGTCCACGCGGTGGTGGTCCAGATCACCACAAACGCTTCTTTGTTCAGCGAGGGCAGGCCAAAGGCGGCAGCCAGCTTGGCCGGATCGGCTGCGGGGAACATCACGTCCAGCGTCTGGCTTTGCTTGTCCGCGTATTCGATTTCAAACTCGGCCAGCGAGGAGGCGCAGTCAAAGCACCAGTACACGGGCTTCAGACCACGGTACACAAAGCCGCGCTCCATGACCTTCTTCAGCGCACGCAGCTCGTTGGCTTCGTTGGCGTAGTTCATGGTCTTGTAAGGGTGGTCCCAGTCGCCCAGCACGCCCAGGCGCTTGAAGTCCACCATCTGCTGTGCGATCTGCTCGGTCGCAAACGCACGGCTCTTGGCCTGCATTTCGTCGCGCGGCAGATTGCGGCCATGCAGCTTTTCAATCGCGTTTTCGATCGGCAGACCGTGGCAGTCCCAGCCGGGAGCGTACAGCGCGTCAAAGCCTTCCAGCTGGCGGCTCTTGACGATCATGTCCTTCAAAATCTTGTTCACCGCATGGCCGATGTGAATCTTGCCGTTTGCGTACGGAGGACCGTCGTGCAGGATGAACTTGGGTGCGCCGCTGCGGGCGTCACGCAATTTCTTGTAAACCCCTTGCTCGTCCCAATCCTTGGCCCACTGGGGCTCACGCTTGGGCAGATCGCCGCGCATGGGGAAAGGGGTATCGGGCATGTTCAGCGTGGCGCGGTACACGGACGCTTCGGGTTTGTTCGATTTCTGTTCAGACATGAGGGAACCTTGAAGGCGTGCCAAGCTTTAACAGCTGGGCGGAAAAAGCGGGGGTGGAGCACCGGGCGCAATGCCGGCGCCCGAGCTGGCGAGAGCGGCGAGCGTCAAATTCGGTCGCGCGTGGTTTGGCGACGGGTTTCGGTGTACGAAGCGAAGAACGCGCGCGCGTCATCGCAGTCCTTGGCAATGCCCTGGGTCAGGGCGGCCAGACTGTCGTATTTGAGCTCGTCGTGCAGTTTGTGCAAAAGTTCCACGCGGATGATTTTACCGTAGGCACCTTCAGCACCGAGGTGCTGCGGCCAATCCAGACAATGTGTCTCCAGCAAGACCCGCCCGCCATTGACGTCATTGGGGTCTAGCGAAGGGCGTACGCCCAAATTGGCGACACCGCGCAGGGGGGCGTCGCTCAGGCCATGTACCAGCACCGCAAAAATGCCGCTGGCCGCTGGCTTCCAGTGGTCAAAACGCAGGTTGAGCGTGCGAAAGCCATCCAGCGCGCCGGGGGCGGATTCAGCCAGCTGGCGGCCCAGTTTGCGCCCGTGGACCACGTGGCCCGAAATCGTATAAGGGTGGCCCAGCATCTGTGCGGCCAATTCCATATTGCCTTCGGCCAGGGCAGCACGCACCGTGGTGCTGGAGACGCGTTCGCCATGCACCTCGTAGCTGTTCATGCGTGCCACGTCAAAACCCAGGCGTTGGCCTGCAGCATCGAGCATGGCGTAGTCGCCAGCGCGCTGGGCACCAAAACGGAAGTCATCCCCCACCAGGACATATTTGGCTCCCAGTCCGTCAACGAGCACTTCCTGGATGAAGGCCTGGGGTGACTGGCTGGCCAGCTTGTCGTTGAAGGGCAGTACGACCGCTTGGTCCACGCCACAAAACTGCAATTGCGAAAGCTTGTCCCGCAGGGTGCCCACGCGGGCTGGGGCCAGTTCGGGTTTCTTGAATTTTTCGGCGAAATAGTCGCGCGGATGGGGCTCGAAGGTCAGCACGCAAGTGGGAATGCCGCGCTGCGCAGCTTCGGCGGCCAGTAAAGCCAGCATGGCCTGGTGGCCCCGGTGCACCCCGTCGAAATTGCCAATGGTGACTGCGCTGTGGGCCGCGATGTCGGGGTGCTTGAATCCGCGAAAAATCTTCATCTGTGTTGCTTTGGTTTTTATAGCTTGCAAGACCTGCCAAATTAGGTTGGGGTGGCAGTTTGTCACCGAAAGCAAGTATATTGTGATGCAGATGTGCGGCGCCGCAAGCCCGTCCGAGGCAGGTGGCAGCCCCCCAGTTTGTGTGCGAGGAGGCTGAACGTGAGAGTTTTGAAGCTGTCCGCCCATGGCTTGCCCCAGTCATGGATCACCCTGGAAGAAGCGGTGCTGCATTACGCCGCTGATGATGTGCGCTGGACCATGGGTTCATCCGTGGCCGTGTTCCATGGTGGTCACAACGCGGTCACCGGCTTGCAGTCGCGCATCGAAGTGCACAGCATCATCGGCACGCGTGGCGTGCCCCGTATCAATCCGCATGCACTGCAGCCCTGCCTGAGCAATGCCAAGCTGTTTGCACGCGATCGCAATGTCTGTGCTTACTGTGGCAAGGTTTTCAGTGTGGAGCATCTGACACGTGAACACATCTTGCCCATTTGCCAGCAAGGCCAGAACACCTGGATGAATCTGGTCACGGCTTGCAAGTCCTGCAACCACCGCAAAGGCCCCCGGACACCAGAGCAGGCGCGCATGCCGCTGCTCTATACCCCTTATGTGCCCAGCATCTGGGAGGACTTCATCTTGCGCAACCGCCGTATCCTGGCTGACCAGATGGAGTTCCTGTGCATGCATGTGCCCAAGACTTCGCGGTTGGTGCAGGACGTGGGCCAGCGCAAAGACCATGTTCTGGAGTTTGAAAATTTCAGCAAAGCCTGAAATCTGAATTTGCACCATGGTGAAATCCAGGGTTTTCCCTTGATTGCGTGCCACCATGATCGTCCACGAACGCCCCAATGGGCTGACCCTGTTTCTCATCATGAAAGGGTCAGTGCTGCAGCGCATTCGTTGGAAGCTGTGCCTGAATGTTCTGCTGGCCATCTTGGTGACTTGGGCGCACGGCTATTTGTTCGACGTCAAGATCACTGTCACCACCATTCCCTTTACGCTGATTGGTCTGCCGCTGGCCATTTTTCTGGGCTTTCGCAATAACACCGCATATGACCGCTACTGGGAAGGGCGCAAGCTTTGGGGCGATTTGAATATCCGTGCCCGCGTCATGGCGCGCCAGTGCCTGAGTCTGATCCAGCTCGATCAAGTGCTGGATCCCCGCAATCGCGACGGCGATGTCCGCGTGCGCGTGGTGCACCGCGCCCTGGCCCACATTCATGCCCTGCGTGCACAATTGCGTGGCCACATGGATGACTGTGCCGTACAACGCTGGCTGACAGCAGAAGATTGGGGCAAGGTGCGCCACCTCCCGTTGGATTACCGGGGGGACGCCATCGTGCAGGCCAGCGCCAATGACTTGGCGCACAGCATGCGCCAAGGCCAGATCGATCCCATCAACTACAACAAGATGGATGAGACGCTGTCGTACATGACGTTCGCAGCGGCCTCATGCGAGCGTTTGCGCCACACGCCCATGCCGTTTTCGTACACCTTGCTGCTGCACCGCACGGCGCATCTGTACTGTTTTTTGCTGCCCTTTGGTCTGGTGGACGTGACTGGCTTCATGACCCCTTTTGTGGTGGCCATCGTGGCCTATACCTTCTTTGGTCTGGATGCCTTGGGCGATGAGCTGGAGGAGCCCTTCGGCACGGACAGCAACGACCTGCCTTTGGATGCCATGTGCCGCAGCATGGAGATGAATCTGCTGCAATTGCTGGGTGACCCGGACATTCCCCGGGCCATGCAACCCGTCAACAATCGCCTGACCTGAATGGTCTGTATCGCCCCATAAGCAAGGCCACCCGGAGGTGGCCTTGCTTGCGTGAGGCTACGGGCGCTTTACGCGTCACCCACACCTGCGGTTTCGAGCATGCGTGCAGAGACTTCCCCCAGGTGGTGCAGCGTGTCACCATAGGTCATCTCCAGCTGCGTGAGCTTCTTGAACTGATGGCTGACGATGTATTCGTCCGTCACGCCGATGCCGCCATGCAGCTGCACGGCTTGCTGGCCGACATAGCGCATGGACTGACCCAGCTGCACCCGTGCACGCGCAATGGCGCGACGGCGCTGCTCGGCGGGAGTGTCGAGCTGCAGGCTGGCGTAGTAGCTCATGGAGCGGGCCAGTTCCAGCTGCATCTTCATGTCGGCCAGGCGGTGGCGCAGGGCCTGGAAGCTGGAAATGGTGACGCCAAACTGCTTGCGCTGATTCAGATAGTCGGCGGTGATGCGCAACACCTCATCCATCACGCCGACAGCTTCGGCGCAGACGGCGGCACTGCCCACATCAACTGCCAGCTCCAGTGCAGCCAGGCCATCGGTGGTGATCAAGGTGGCAGGGCTGCGTTCCGCCTCGACTTCGGCTGCGCGGCTACCGTCTTGCGTGTTGTAGCCACGGCTGTTGACGCCTTGGGCCGTGCGCTCGACCAGGAACAGGGCCATCTTGCCATCCAGCTGCGCGGGCACCAGATAGGCATCGGCGTGGTCACCGGCCGGAACTATGCTTTTATGCGCGGTCAATGCATAACCATCAGGCGTTTGTGCCGCCTTGGATTCGCAAACACCAAGCTGGTAGCGCGCCCTGCGCTCCTGTTGTGCAAGCACCACCAGTGCTTCGCCGCTGGCAATGCGGGGCAGCCATTCGGCCTTGACCGCATCGCTGCCATATTGGCTGATCACGCGCGCGGCGATAAAGCTTTGCGCCAGCGGCTCCATCACCATGCCGCGGCCCATCTCTTCCATGACCACCATGGCTTCCACGGCACCCATGCCCATGCCGCCTTTGCTCTCAGGCACATTCAGCGCAGTCAGACCCAGCTCGGCCAGTGCATTCCAGCTCTCGCGCTGAAAGCCACCGGCTTGCACAGCGGCACGGCGGTGTTCAAACGTATAGGCTTTTTCTACCCAGCGGCGCGCGGCTTCGCGCAGTTGTTGCTGATCGTCGGAAAAATCGAAATCCATTTGCTTGTCTCCCTCTTAACCCAACAAGGTTTGCGCGACGATATTGCGTTGTACTTCGTTGGAACCACCGTAGATGGTGGTCTTGCGGAAGTTGAAGTAGGTGCCCGCCAGCGGTGCATTGCCAACAATGCCGCCGGGGAAGTCGCCTTGCCAGCCTGCATGCAGCGCTTCTTCGATAAAGGGCAGGCTGTAGGGGCCAGCGGCCAGCATCATCAGTTCGGTGTAGCGTTGCTGGATTTCGCTGCCCTTGATCTTGAGCAGACCCGCGATGTCCAGCGAGTTCTTGCCGCTCTTTTCGGCCGACAGCACACGCAGCACCAGCATCTCCAGCGCAATGATGTCCACTTCCAGCAAGGCGATCTGGTCACGGAAGCGTTGGTCTTCCCACACACCTTCTTGCTTGGCGATGCGCTTGAGGCGCTCCAGCTCGCGCTTGGCGCGATTCACATCGGCGATGTTGGTGCGTTCGTGCGCCAGCAGGTGCTTGGCGTAGGTCCAGCCCTTGTTTTCTTCGCCAATCAGGTTCTCCGCGGGCACTTTGACGTTGTCAAAGAACACCTCGTTGACCTCGCATTCACCATCCAGCAGTTTGATGGGGCGCACGGTCACACCGGGGCTCTTCATGTCCACCAGCAGAAAGCTGATGCCGGTTTGCGGCTTGCCTTCATTGCTGGTGCGCACCAGGTTGAACATCCAGTCACCATGCTGGCCCAGCGTGGTCCAGGTCTTTTGGCCGTTGACGATGTAATGGTCGCCCTGGCGCTCGGCGCGGGTCTTGAGGCTGGCCAGGTCCGAACCCGAGCCAGGTTCGGAGTAGCCCTGGCTCCACCACACTTCACCGCTGGCAATGCCGGGCAAGAAGCGCTTTTGCTGCTCAGGCGTGCCATAGGCCATGATGACGGGGGCCACCATCACCGGGCCGAAAGGCAGGATGGAGGGTGCACCGGCGCGTGCCAGTTCTTCCGCAAACAAATGCTTTTGCACGGCACCCCAGCCGGGGCCGCCGAACTCCTTGGGCCAGCCGTACGCCAGCCAGCCTTTTTTGCCCAGCACTTTGGCCCAGCCCTGGATGTCGTCACGACTCAGGCGCAGACCGTTGCGCACCTTGTCAGCCAGGGCGGGGTCGAGGTTGTCTTTGAGCCAAGCGCGTACTTCTTCGCGAAAGGCCTGCTCTTCGGGCGTGTATGCCAAGTCCATGCAGCTGCTCTCCTTGTGATGGGGCGGAGCGTGTCGGGTCCGCCAAACAAAGAAAGAGCTTGCCGTCGCTTGCTGCTTTGCAGCAACAGGGGGAACGCTGAGAAGGTGTCGCTTAGGTGCCTTGATTTCCGTTAAGCGGAACCGCCCAACGCATTACAGAGCTTTTGCACCTGGGCTTCGAGTGCGGCCACGCGGGCTTCCAGCGCTTCGATGCGCGCGGCCTCGCCAGTGCCATCACTGACGGTAGAGGGGCTGCTGACCGCTGGCAGGGTGACTGGCTCGCCGCACAGCAGCTGCGCCCAGCGTGCCTCGCGTGCGCCTGGGGCCTTGGGCAGCAGGCGCACCAGAGGGCCACCTTTTTCTTCGCTGCGGTCCTGCAGCTCTTCCAGAAAGGCTTCGACCGAGCCGGTATCCGCAAAGCGGTGCCAGCGTTCGGCATTGGTGCGCAGCTCGGCCGCAGTCTGCGGGCCGCGCAGCATCAGCAAACCCAGCAGGGCGCTGGCCTGGCTGGGCACCCCAAGCACGCGCTCAAAGTTGTGTTCCCAGCGCATGGCGCGCTGGCCGCTCACCTCGATGATGAGGGAACGCTCGCGCAGGCTGTCCAGTGCACTGAGGATGTCGGCTTCGCTCAGGTTGGTGACGGGGTCGCGGCTGGTTTTCTGGTTGCAGCCACTGGCCAGACTGTTGAGGGTGAGCGGGTAGCTGTCCGGCACGGTGCGCGCTTTTTCCATCAAGGTGGCAAGCACACGCGCTTCAGTCAGGGACAGGGGCGAGTTCTGGGGAGCAAAGGTCATGGCAGGGATAATTGCGGCGCAATGAAAAACATCGTGATTTTGATCTCGGGCGGCGGATCCAATATGGCCGCTATTGTGAAGGCAGCCAGGCAACAGGATTGGCAGCGCCGCTATGGCGCGCGCGTGGCCGCGGTGGTCAGCAACAAAGCCGATGCCAAGGGGTTGCTGTTTGCCAAGGAACAGGGCATTGCCACCGAGGTGCTGGACCACAAGCAGTTCGACAGCCGCGAGGCCTTCGATGCGCAACTGGCCCAGGTGATTGACCAGTACGACCCCAGCGTGGTGGTGCTGGCCGGCTTCATGCGCATTCTTACTCCGGCTTTTGTGCAGCATTTCGAAGGACGCATGCTCAATATCCATCCTTCGCTGTTGCCAGCATTTACCGGCCTGCATACGCACCAGCGGGCCATTGATGCAGGGTGCAAGTTCGCCGGCTGCACCGTGCATGAAGTGACTGCAGAGCTGGATGTCGGCCCCATCCTCGATCAAGCCGTGGTGCCAGTATTGCCTGACGATACGGCCGAGACGCTGGCCGCCCGCGTGCTCACGCAAGAGCACATCATTTATCCGCGTGCCGTCGCGGCGCTGTTGCAAAAGGCGGTCTGAGCGCGTGGAGCAGGGCTGAATAACGAGGTGTTCAGCCCTCTTGCTTGCAGCGCTCCATGGCGGCGCCCAACATGGGTTCACCGGCTGCGCTGACATGCCGGGCAGCCGCCAGGCGGTCAGCGTCGCTGCGATTCTGACTGAGTTTGAACTTGGCCTCCAGGCGCTCCACGGCAATCTCCAGACCCACCAAGTGCTGCAGCCGCTCCATCAGCGCGTCATGCGGCATGTTCTTGGGGCCCCAGGGACCATCCGGGTCTGGCAGCCGTGCCTGGATACGGTTTTCGTGCGTGCGCGTGAGTTTGCCCAGCACGCGCAGCAAAAAACGCTGGTCGGTGTGCAAACGCACGTGGCCGTGCACATGCACCACCCGGTAATTCCACGTAGGCACCAGCAGGTGGGTGGCTTTCTTGCTGGGATACCAGTTGGGCGAGACATAGGCGTGCTCTGCCCGAAAGACCACCAGCACCTCATCACCGTCGCGCAACTGCTGGACCAGAGGGTTGGCCTGGGCCACATGGCCAATCAGCCGCGTGCCACCGGCGTCGGGCTCCAGGGTTTCCAGCTCCCATGGAATATGGTTGGCATCCAGGCCACCGGCATGCACATGCACCAGCATCCCCAATGGATGCGCACGGACCAGCGCAAGCGCCTCTTCCTGATCGGTCACTTGAAAATCGGACGGAATGTACATGCCAGCCTCCAGAAACAGCCCGGTCAGCATGTCACAAATTGACGGCAAACATGAGAAAGACAGAGAGGGAAATTAAAAAAGTTAGCTGCTAGCGCCGATGTATTCTTGATTTCCAATAGAAAACTATCTGAAATCATTGCAGTAAAAGCGCAACCAGCTATGTTTATGAGAGAGGCGTACCAGCCAGCGCTGTACCGGGATTTGAGCGCAGTGGGACAATACAGGCTATGCATCCCAAAGCCCTTCTCGACGCTTGCGCCGAACTGGTCAAGCTGACCCTCCAATTCCAACACCCCGCTGACGCTGTGGTGTCCCGCTATTTCCGCGACCACCGCAACCTTGGTCCCCGCGAACGTGGCACGCTGGCAGAAACCGTATACACGGTGCTGCGCAAAAAGACTTTGTTTGAAGCGCTGGCGCGTTCGGGCTCCGGCCCCAAGGAACGTCGTTTGGCCATTCTGGGTTTTCATGCCCCGCGCAATTTCTTGCAAGCTGCGCTGAGCGAGCAAGAAATCAAGTGGCTCAAAGACTGCGATGCCGTCCAGCCCGCAGAACTGCTGCCCCAGCACCGCCACAACCTGCCCCAGTGGATGGCCGACAAGCTGCAGGCCCAGGTCGGCGATCAGTTCGATGCCCTGGCTGCCAGCATGCTGGAGCCCGCGCCGCTGGATCTGCGCGTCAACGCCTTGAACGCCAAGCGCGATGCCGTGCAAAAAGAGCTGGCCAAGGAAGGTATCAAGGCCGAAGCCACTGCGTTCTCCCCTTGGGGCCTGCGCGTGCAGGACAAGCCTGCGCTGACCAAGCTTGAGGCTTTCAAGCAAGGCCGTATCGAAGTGCAGGACGAAGGCTCGCAACTGCTGGCCCTGCTGCTGGATGCCAAGCGCGGCGAAATGGTGGTGGATTTTTGTGCTGGTGCGGGCGGCAAGACCCTGGCCATTGGTGCGCAAATGCGCAACACCGGCCGCCTGTATGCGTTTGACGTATCGGCCCACCGCCTCGAAGCGCTCAAACCCCGCCTGGCACGCAGCGGCCTGTCCAACGTCCACCCCGCCGCACTGGCGCATGAGCGTGACGAACGCGTCAAGCGTCTGGCTGGCAAGATCGACCGCGTGCTGGTCGATGCGCCTTGTTCGGGCCTGGGTACCTTGCGCCGCAACCCTGATCTGAAGTGGCGCCAGGATGAAAAGGCCGTGAACGAGCTGACCGAAAAGCAGCTGTCCATCCTCACCAGTGCCGCACGCATGGTGAAAAGCGGCGGTCGTCTGGTCTACGCGACATGCTCGGTCCTGCCCGAGGAAAACGAACGGATTGCTGAAGCCTTCCAACAAGCGCACTTTGACTTTGTGCCGCTGGATGCGGGTGAAGTGCTGGACAAGCTCAAGGTGGAAAACGCCGCGTCCTTGTGCACAGGCGGTGAAACCGGCACCCAGTATGTGCGCCTGTGGCCGCATGCCCACCAGACTGACGGCTTTTTTGCCGCTGTCTGGCAGCGTAAGTAAACGGCGCTTTTACCCTTCTGCTCACAGCTCTGGGACTTGTCGGTCTCAGAGCTTTTTTCATAGCTGCATACGTAGGCTGGTAAAGGCTTTATCGACAAAAATACTGCAAACATGAAGAAACGTCACTTCGGTGTGCAAGCGTAAGCCTGCCTCCTTCCTACTCTCGGTTTGCGTAGCGCCATGCACCATGAAGTCATGCCCAAAGCGCTGCACGGCGTAGCGCTGGCAGGTTTTCCACAAGGAGCAAGACATGAGCAACCCGAACTACCCCAACGATCAGCAAGTACCTCCGGCAGATACCCCCATGGGTGATCATCCGATCGGCACCAGCGTGGGTGCTGCGGGTGGCGCCGTGACCGGTGCTGCCGTTGGCACCATTGGTGGTCCTGTGGGTTCCGTCGTGGGCGCTGTGGTGGGTGCCGTGGTCGGCGGTCTGGCCGGCAAGGGGGCTGCAGAGTTCATCAACCCCGCTGCAGAAGACGAATACTGGCGCGATGCGTATAGCCGCGAGCCGTATTACTCCGATGCCTATACCTACGACGACTATGCACCCGCCTATCGTGCCGGTTACACCAGCCGCATGGAAGGCAAGGAGAACTGGAACGATGCCCGCACCGAATGGGAGCGTCGCTGGGATGAGGAGCATGCCCAGGGCCGCCTGCGCTGGAAGGATGCCGAGCCAGCCGTCAAATCTGCCTGGGAGCGTGCCAATCGCCACTATGTCACGCGTAACCAGGGTTAAAGCAAAAAGATCATGGGCTGCAAACTAGAGCCATGATTTTCAATCCTTGGAATTTCAGCCACTTGCTTGATGCCAGTGGCTTTTTTATTTGGATGCATTGAAAAACGGCAAAAACCAGAGTTCTGCAGCATTGATAGCTATGAAGTCGCTTGCGGATGAGAGGCGAAATGCTGTGCAAAAGCGCAGTGTTTCAGCTGTCAGGGCGCGATACGTACATCAACAGCAAGCCTTGAAGAAGGCAGAGTTTTGATGGTGATCTGTGATTCCTGGGCAGGGTATAGAGATTGGGCTATCCCCCATACTACTGCTGTATGACAGCCCAATATGACAACCTCGCCACGCTGGAGTCGTGGAACGACAGCTTCAAAGTGTCTCCCCACGAATTGCCTGGCGAACGCCAAATGCGCGCCCGCCGTGTGTCTGGTTTTCTCCGTGCCCGGCAGGCAGAACTTCCGTTTGTACCGGCTCAGGAGGCAGCCAGCGACGCAGCCTCCGGGATTGCCGATGCCGGCAGGAAAACCGCCCAGATCGAACG
>JAEYRT010000237.1 GCA_023435325.1 Pseudomonadota bacterium
GAACTGGAATGGGACCGCCGCACTGCACTGGGCGTGGTTATGGCGGCCGCTGGCTATCCTGAAGCGCCCCGCAAGGGTGATGTCATCACAGGCTTGCCTGCCGAAGCTGATGATGCCGTGGTGTTCCATGCCGGCACGCAACTCAATCAAGCGGGCCAGCCTGTGACATCGGGTGGCCGTGTGCTGTGCGTGACGGTGCTGGCCGACAGCGTGCGCCAGGCACAGCAGCGTGTGTATGACGTGACCCGTGGCATCCATTTCGATGGCATGCAATACCGCCGCGATATTGGTTATCGCGCCATCAAGAGCTAAGGAGTCTGCGTGCAAGAGCAAACCGCCAGCGTAGCGCAAGTGCGAGCCTATCTGATGGGCTTGCAAGCGCGCATTACCGAAGTTCTGGAAGAGGTGGAGGCTGCAGCCGGTGAGGGGGCAGCCCGTTTCCTGGCCGATCCTTGGCAAAAGGGGGCTGATGAGCGTCTGCAAGGCAATGGCATCACCAAGATCCTGGAAAACGGGCTGGTGTTCGAGCGCGCAGGCTGCGGTTTCTCGCATGTCAAAGGTGCGCAATTGCCGCCTTCGGCCACGCAACACCGTCCCGAGCTGGCGGGTGCACCGTTCGAGGCCATGGGAGTGTCGCTGGTGTTTCACCCGCGCAATCCTTATGTGCCGACGGTACACATGAATGTGCGCATGATTTCGGCAGGGCACGAAGGTCAGCCCAAGACCTGCTGGTTTGGGGGTGGCATGGATTTGACACCCGTGTATGGCTTTGAAGAAGATGCTGTGCACTTTCACCAGACCTGCAAGGATGCGCTCGAACCATTTGGCGCAGACCTGTATCCGCGCTTCAAAAAGTGGTGTGACGAATATTTTTACTTGAAGCATCGCAACGAGCAGCGTGGCATTGGCGGCATCTTTTTTGATGATTTCAGCGAACTGGGGCAGGACCAGGGATTTGCGATGTTGCGGTCAGTGGGAGATGCATTCCTGAATGCCTACCTGCCGATCGTGCAGCGCCGCAAAGACATGGCTTACGAGCAGCAGCAGGTGGATTTTCAGCGTTACCGTCGTGGGCGCTATGTGGAGTTCAATCTGGTGTGGGACCGGGGCACGCACTTTGGCCTGCAGTCCGGTGGCCGCACCGAATCCATCCTGCTGTCCATGCCCTTGCATGCCGACTGGAGCTACCAGCGCCAGGATGCACAAGGCACACCGGAAGCGCGCTTGCTGAGTGAATTCTTGGTGCGCCGTGACTGGCTTTGAGCAGCCCTGAGCAATGCTTTGGCTGCAAAACTATAATTTCCATAGCTGCCGACCCCCGGTTCCCATGCTGGGTGTCGGCTTTTCTTCTGATACACCACTATAAAAGCCCTGTCACTGTTGGGCAGCATAACGAAGGGCATTGAAGCCTCTCCTGCCGCCGCGCTATATTGACCAGAACTTTTAACCACACACCGCCTGATGAGCACTTCCATTCAATCGGATTCCGCCGCAAAGAAAGACGTCACCAAACTCCAGCGTGCCATCGTTGATGGTCTGGAAGATGTCAAGGCCCAAGACATTCAGGTCTTCAACACCGAACACTTGTCGCCCTTGTTTGAGCGCGTGATCATTGCTTCGGGCTCTTCCAGCCGCCAGACCAAGGCGTTGGCGTCGAGCGTGCGTGACGCCATCAAGAAGGCCGGCTTCCCTGTGCCCCGCCATGAAGGTGAAGACAATGGCGAGTGGATCATTGTGGACTGCGGCCAATGCGTGGTGCACATCATGCAGCCCACTATCCGTCAGTACTATCGCCTGGAAGAAATCTGGGGTGAAAAACCTGTGCGCCTGAAGCTGGGCGCTGCCAAGCCGGCCAAGATCTTCGCTTCTGAAGATGCTTCCGCTGAAGCCAAACCTGCCAAGAAGTCCGCCGCCAAGAAGAAAGACGTGGCTGCGGTGGATGGCAAGACGGTGGTGAAGAAGGCTGCAGCCAAGAAATCTGCTGCTGTGAAATCTGCAGCAGAAAAGCCCGCCGCGAAAAAAACTGCTGCCAAAAAAACGGCTGCGAAGAAGTCTTCTGCCGTGAAGACTGTGGTGGTCAAACCCACCGCACCACGCGGTGGCGCGAAAAAGGCGGCAGCGAAGAAGTAATCCGGCATGAAGCTATTGATCGTGGCCGTAGGTCAGCATGTGCCTGATTGGGCACAAACGGCCTACGACGATTACGCCAAGCGTTTTCCACCCGAGCTGAAGGTGGAACTCAAGACTGTGAAGACGGAGCCGCGAGGCTCCAAAACCGTGGAAACGCTGTATGCCGCCGAGCGCAAACGCATCGAGGCCGCCATTCCGCGCGGCACGCGCATCGTGGTGCTGGATGAACGTGGCACCAATCTGACGACCAAAGCGCTGGCCGCACGCCTGCAGCATTGGCAGCTGGAAGGTGACGATGTGGCACTGATCATTGGTGGCCCTGATGGACTGGATCCCGCGTTCAAGCAGGCAGCGCACGAAAAGATTCGCCTGTCCGATATGACGCTGCCCCATGCCATGGTGCGCGTGTTGCTGATCGAGCAGCTGTACCGTGCCTGGTCGGTCAATGCCGGGCATCCCTACCACCGCGAGTAAGCGCAACGCATGACCATCGCTTGATGGAACACCCACAAGCCCTGCTGGCAACAGCGGGGCTTTGCTTTTGGGGCAGCACTGCTGCTGATTGCCTGCGACAAGGGTGCGTGGTACTATTTTTTTGGTAGCTTCTTACGCTTGTCCCACTTGCGTGAATCCCATTTTTTATTGAATCCCATGTCTGAGTTTGTTTACCTTGCTTCCCAAAGTCCTCGCCGCAGTCAGCTGCTGCAGCAAATGGGCGTGCGCCATGAATTGTTGCTGCCCAATGTGGCCGGTGATGTGGCTGAAGATGCCGAAGCAATGGAAGTGGTGGTGGCGGGCGAAGTGCCGCGAGACTATGTGCAACGTGTGACTGGGCTGAAGCTGGACGCCGCTGTGGCACGCTGGGCACGTCGCGGGCTGCCTGCAGCGCCGGTGCTGACGTCTGATACGACGGTCGCGCTAGGGACCAGCATCTTGGGCAAGCCAGCCGATGCACAAGAGGCGTGTGCCATGCTGCGCCAGCTCTCAGGCCAAACGCACGAGGTGTTGACGGCGGTGGCTATCCAGGCGGGAGAGCATCGCCTGCAGGCCTTGTCAGTGTCCAAAGTGCGTTTCATGGACATGACTGATGCACAGATTACCGCTTATGTGGCCTCGGGCGAACCCTTTGGCAAGGCAGGCGCATATGGCGTACAGGGCCTGGCTGCGACCATGATTGCGCACATCGAAGGCAGTTATTCGGGCATCATGGGGTTACCTGTGTTTGAAACCGCGCAATTGTTGCGCCAGATTGGCTGGAAGCTTTGAGCAACTGCTTCGACACGGAAGCCGCACCGTTGCACAGTCGTACCACAGACGAGAGCAGCGTGCTTTACCAACCTTGTTTGAACGCGCTGGATACATACAGAACACAGAACACATGCAGCAAGATATTTTGATCAACTGGTCGCCCCAAGAAACCCGCGTGGCCGTGGTGGAGCAGGGGGCCGTTCAAGAGCTGCACATAGAACGCGCGCTGGAGCGTGGCTTGGTCGGCAATATTTATTTGGGCAAGGTTTCGCGCGTGTTGCCCGGCATGCAGTCGGCCTTTATCGACATTGGGCTGGAACGCGCGGCGTTCCTGCACGTGGCCGATGTATGGCAGCGCCATGAAAGCGGCGATGCACCCATGGTTGCGCGTAAGAACGAGCCGCTCAAGCCGATCGAGCACCAGGTGTTTGAAGGTCAGTCCATCGTCGTGCAGGTCATCAAGGATCCGATTGGCACCAAGGGCGCACGCCTGTCCACACAGATCAGCATTGCAGGGCGTTTGCTGGTACATCTGCCGCAGGATGAGCACATCGGCGTGTCGCAAAAGATTACGGCCGAAGAGCGCGATGCACTGCGCAGCCGTTTGCAAAAGCTGGTGGGTTTGCGTGAAAACGGGGGCGGCGGCGGATTCATCTTGCGCACCAACGGTGAAGATGCCACGGACGAAGAGCTGGCCGAGGACATTGCCTATCTGCGCAAAACCTGGGCACGGGTGAAGACTGCGGCAGTCAAGCTGCCGCCGATGTCGGTGCTGCACCAGGACTTGAACCTGCTGCAGCGCGTGCTGCGCGACTTGGTTGGTGAGGGCACGAACAGCATCCGCATTGACTCCAAAGAGCAATTTGACAAGCTCATGGCCTTTGGCAAGGAGTTCATGCCCAGCGCGGCGCCCAAGCTGCAGCTGTACAAGGGTGAACGGCCCATTTTTGATCTGTATTCCATTGATGAAGAAATTGCCAAGGCGCTGGGCCGGCGCGTGGATCTGAAATCGGGCGGCTATCTCATCATTGACCAGACCGAGGCACTGACCACCATCGACGTGAACACTGGCGGTTATGTGGGTGCACGCAATTTTGACGACACCATCTTCAAAACCAATCTGGAAGCCGCTCAGGCGATAGCCCGCCAGCTGCGCCTGCGAAATTTGGGCGGCATCATCATTGCCGACTTTATCGACATGGCACATGAAGAGCACCGCGAACAGGTACTGCAGGAGTTGCGCAAGCAACTGGCCCGTGACCGCGTGAAAACCATGTCGGGCAGCTTCTCACAGCTGGGTTTGCTGGAGATGACGCGCAAGCGCACGCGCGAATCATTGGCGCACATGCTGTGCGAGGCATGCCCTGTGTGCCAGGGCAAAGGCAGCGTCAAAACCGTGCGCAGCGTGGCTTACGAAATTCTGCGTGAAATCCTGAGAGAAGCGCGCCAGTTCAACCCAAAGGAATTCCGTGTGGTGGCCAGCCCGGATGTGATCGACTTGCTGCTGGATGAAGAAAGCCAGCATTTGGCAGGCTTGAGCGACTTTATTGGCAAGCCGATCTCGCTGCAGGCCGAAGGAAGTTTGGCCCAGGAACAATACGACATTGTGCTGCTGTGAACTGTCCTGATTGCCTCAGAGAGCAAGGCAGATACCCATAACGCCATCGCGTGTGGTGGAAATGTTACGATCAGCGGTGGCTTCGACACTGGTTTGAAGAAAACGTGAAGCTGCTGACCCAGCGCTGTGGGGTCGTGTGCCTCACCATGGATCGTCTCAAGTAACAGCCTGGAAATACGCAAAAGATGGAATGGGTCCCGATAGTCTTCATTACGTTCAAGGTGCTCGTGTTTAGCACCTGCATGTTCTTTGCCATCAAGTGGCACTACGACCAAGGAAAGAAGAAGAAAAACGAATCCAGCGGGTCGTCAGCGCCTGCCAAACGCCCGTGATGCCTCTGTCTGGGTGTTTCTGGCGATTTGAGTGCTTGAAAAAAGAGAGCGGCTGTCGCTTTATCTACAAGGATTTCAGCATCAAACATATCTGAAAACAAGGAAGGGAGCGCGTAAGCAGCTCCCTTTTTTATTCGGCAGATTGTGACGGATGCGCGATTGTCTGCAGTTTTTGGCCGATGGCCAATACGGCTGCGATATTGCGCGCTGTAGTGCGCACATTGCTTGCAGCGTCGCGCATGGCGTCTTCCAGGGTGCAGATGCGGCTGAGCACGCTGGCGATGGCATCGATGCCGTGTGCATGCACCACATGCGCATTTGCCCCCAGGCTGCCTGCAATGCCGATCACGGGCACTCCGAGTTCGCGCGCCACTGTCGCTACGCCCATGGGTGTTTTGCCGAAGATGGTTTGCTGGTCGATGCGGCCTTCGCCCGTGATGACCAGGCTGGCACCTTGTATGGCAGCATGCAGGCCCACAGTGTGGGCGATGATCTCGCAACCGGGTCGCAGGCGGCCCTTCAAGAAAGCCAGCATGGCTGCGCCCATGCCGCCAGCTGCGCCTGCACCTGCCACGTGCTCCACTTCCAGGCCCATATCGCGCCGCACCACGGCGGCAAAGTGTTGGAGGTTGCGATCCAGCGTTTGCACCATTTCAGGGGTGGCGCCTTTTTGCGGGCCAAAGATGGCAGAAGCGCCGCGTGGCCCGGTCAAGGGGTTGTCCACATCGCAGGCCACATCTACCGTGCATGCCGCCAGACGCGCATCCAGACCCGACGCGTCGATATGCGCCAGTTGGGCCAGGGCGGCGCCACCATGGCCCAGAGCTTGTCCGGCAACATCAAGCAGCTGCACTCCCAACGCCTGTAGCATGCCTGCGCCACCGTCATTGGTGGCGCTGCCGCCGATGCCCAAAATCAGGTGACGCGCCCCGGTGTCGAGTGCGGCCCGGATCAGCTCGCCCGTGCCAAAGCTGGTGGTGATCTCCGGGTTGCGTTGAGCGGGTGGAACCAAGGCCAGACCACTGGCAGCAGCCATCTCGATCACGGCGGTACGGCCATCGCCGGTCAGTGCAAAAAAGCCTTGCACGGGCAGACCCAAAGGTCCTGTGACCTGGACTTCCATCATGCGTCCCCGCGTGGCTTCGACCATGGCCTGTACCGTACCTTCTCCGCCATCGGCCATGGGCAGCTTGAGGTATTGGGCCTCGGGAAAAACTTCCTTGAAACCCAGTTCAATCTGGGTGGCCACCTCCAGTGCAGACAGGCTTTCTTTGTAGGAGTCCGGGGCGATCACAATTTTCATGGCATGTTCCAGCGGAGAGGTAAAAGCAAAAGTATTGGGCAAACAACAAGAAAGGGAGCGCGCAAGCAGCTCCCTTTTTCATTGTCTCTTCCGTGTCATGGAGCCGTCAGAGCTTGCGCAAACGCGCCAGGGCAGCATGCAGGGTTTCGTCGCGCTTGGCAAAGCAAAAGCGCACCACTTTTTGATCAAAGCCGTCGCCGTAGAACGCCGACAGCGGAATGGCTGCCACGCCGATCTCCTGAACCAGCCATTGGCAGAAGTCGGATTCGCTCAAGTCAGTGACGGCGGAGATATCCACGCACTGAAAGTAGGTGCCGGTGGTGGGCAGCAGCTTCAGACGAGTCTGGCGCAATCCATCGGCAAACAGATCGCGTTTGCGCTGGTAGAAGGCGGAAAGCTCCAGATACGGGGCAGGATCGGCCATATAACTGGCCAGTCCCACTTGCATGGGCGTGTTCACCGTGAATACATTGAATTGGTGCACCTTGCGGAACTCGGCCATGAGTGCGGCAGGAGCGGCAACCGTGCCCACCTTCCAGCCGGTGACGTGGTAGGTTTTGCCAAAACTGGAGACGATGAAGGCCCGGGCTGCCAAGCCGGGAAAGCGCGCAGCGCTTTCATGCTGGGCACCGTCAAACACCATGTGCTCATACACCTCGTCACTGATGAGCAGCACATTGGTGGGTGCCAGCAGGGCTTCCAACTGACGCATTTCATCGGCAGTCCAGATGGTGGCACTGGGGTTGTGCGGTGTGTTGATGATGAGCAGGCGGGTCTTGGGGGTGATGGCGGCCGCGATTTTGGCAAAGTCCGGACGGAAGGTGATGGGCGTGAGCGGCACGCGCACGATCACGCCACCGGCCAGCTCGATATTGGGGGCATAGCTGTCATAGCAGGGGTCGAGCACGATCACCTCGTCACCCGCGTGCACGGTGGCCAAGATGGCCGTCAGTATGGCCTGGGTGGCACCGGCGGTGATGGTGATTTCGCTATTGGCATCGTAATGTTTGCCGTGCAGCGCTTCGATCTTGGTGGCCACGGCTTCGCGCAACTGCGGCATGCCGGGCATGGGCGGATACTGGTTGTGACCGGCCTGCATGGCCGCTGTGACGGCATTCACCAATTTGGGATCGCAGTCGAAGTCCGGAAAACCCTGGCCCAGGTTGACGGCCTGGTGCTGGTTGGCCAGGGCCGACATGACGGAAAAAATTGTGGTGCCCACATTGGGCAGCTTGCTGGGAAAAACAGGAGTCACAGGTGTGGTCATGGCAAAAAAATGGGACGCCATGTGGCATCCCGGTTTTGAGCAAGGAAATTACAGTTCGTAGTCGTTCACATGGCCGCTCATGGCGCGCAGGATCAAGTCGCGTGAAAGGCGATCGCTCAGCGTTTCGGCAAATTTGTAAACAAAGTTGCGCAGGTAGGCGCCGCGCTTGAAAGCCACACGTGCCACGCTTTGTCCGAACAAATGGCCCATGGGGCGCGACACCAGATCCTGTCCGTGGTCGTCACGCATGGCCATTTCGGCCACGATGCCGATACCCAGACCCAGGCGCACATAGGTCTTGATCACGTCCGAGTCAATGGCCTCCAGCACGATGCGGGGCTCGATCTTGCGTGTGGCAAAGGCGGCATCCACCTTGCCGCGACCAGTGAAGGAGGGGTGGTAGGTGATCAGCGGTTCATTGGCCAGATCATCCAGGCCGATGCGCTCCTTGGTGGCCAGGGGATGACCCGACGGCACGACCAGCACGTGCTGCCATTCATAGCAGGGCAGGGTCACCAGGTCGGGGTAGTCGGCCAGCGACTCGGTGGCCATGCCCACTTCAGCCACTTCGTCCAGCACCATACGCGCCACTTCGTGGGGTGTAGCCTGGTGCAGGCTGATGTTGACCTTGGGATAGCTGCTGCGCAGCTTGGCCACTGCATGGGGCAGCACATAGCGCGCTTGGGTGTGGGTGGTGGCGATGCTCAATGTGCCACTATCTTGGGCGCTGAACTGCTCGCCAATGCGCTTGAGGTTGCCCACTTCACGCATGATGAGTTCAATGCTTTTGAGCACATGCTGCCCGGGCTCGGTGATGCGTTTGAGGCGCTTGCCGTGACG
>JAEYRT010000008.1 GCA_023435325.1 Pseudomonadota bacterium
GGGGCACTCAGTCCGGCGCAGCAAATTCCGATAGGCCCCGGCTACCAGGTGCCGCTGGCCCATGCCTTGAAAGACAGCCTTGGTGGACGCATGCCTGTGATCGCCGTGGGCCTGATCACCGAAGCGCAGCAGGCCGAGGCCATCTTGCAAGCCGGTCAGGCCGATGCCATTGGCGTGGCCCGTGCCATGCTCTACAACCCACGCTGGCCGTGGGAAGCTGCCCGCCAGCTGGGCGCCCAGGTAACGGCTGCTGCGCAATATCTGCGTTGTGAACCGCATGGCGCCAAGGACCTGCTGCACAGCAAGCAGGCAAGTTAGTGCCGTTGCTGCTCTGGGTCAAAAAGAGCTGCCAGCACTGACGCTGATACAGCAAGGGTTTCGGATAGGAAACATGCTGCACCACTGGCCCGGTTGACCCGCCCGCTACGCACGCCCCACCGGGCAGAAAAAACAAAACCCGCCAACGGCGGGTTTTGTCATAGGGAGCGGGTCAGCCGCTTAGGCGTTCACGCCCTTGGCCACCTCTGCGTACTCTTCGATCTGGTCGAAGTTCATGTAGCGATACACGGATGCCTTGTCGGCATCGATCACGCCCATTTCCTTCAGGTACTCTTCCTTGGTAGGCAAATGCCCCAAACGCGAAGCAATCGCGGACAGCTCGGCCGAGCCCAGGAACACGTTGGTGTTCTTGCCCAGACGGTTGGGGAAGTTGCGGGTCGATGTGGAGATCACGGTCGCGCCTTCGCGGACCTGAGCCTGGTTGCCCATGCACAGCGAGCAGCCGGGCATCTCGGTACGTGCACCCGCGGTGCCGAAAGCGGCGTAATGGCCTTCCTTGATCAGCTCGTTCTGGTCCATCTTGGTGGGAGGTGCCACCCACAGCTTCACAGGAATATCGCGCTGACCGCCCAGCAGCTTGGCAGCTGCACGGAAGTGGCCGATGTTGGTCATGCACGAGCCGATGAAGGCTTCGTCGATCTTGGTGCCAGCCACTTCGGACAGGAACTTGGCATCATCAGGATCGTTGGGGCAGCAGACGATGGGCTCGGTGATCTCGTTCATGTCGATCTCGATCACGGCGGCGTATTCTGCGTCTTTGTCCGCTTCCAGCAGTTCGGGCTTGGCCAACCAGGCTTCCACCTTCTCGATGCGGCGCTGCAGGGTCTTCGCGTCTTGGTAACCGTCAGCGATCATGTTCTTCATCAGAACGATGTTCGATGTCAGGTATTCCTTGATGGGCTCAGGGTTCAGCTTGATCGTGCAACCCGCAGCGGAGCGTTCGGCCGAAGCGTCGGACAGCTCAAACGCCTGTTCCACCTTCAGGTCTGGCAAACCTTCGATTTCCAGAATCTTGCCCGAGAAGATGTTCTTCTTGCCGGCCTTAGCCACGGTCAGCAGACCGGCCTTGATGGCGTACAGCGGAATCGCATGCACCAGGTCACGCAGGGTCACGCCGGGTTGCAGTTCACCCTTGAAGCGCACCAGCACGGATTCGGGCATGTCCAGCGGCATCACGCCGGTGGCTGCGCCAAAGGCCACCAGACCGGAACCTGCAGGGAAAGAGATACCGATAGGGAAACGGGTGTGCGAGTCACCACCCGTACCAACGGTGTCAGGCAGCAACAGGCGGTTGAGCCAGCTGTGGATCACGCCGTCGCCAGGACGCAGGGCCACGCCACCGCGATTGGAGATGAACGCGGGCAGCTCGCGGTGCGTCTTCACGTCCACGGGCTTGGGGTAAGCCGCAGTGTGGCAGAAGGATTGCATCACCAGATCGGCCGAGAAGCCCAGGCAAGCCAGGTCCATCAGTTCGTCACGGGTCATGGGGCCGGTGGTGTCCTGAGAACCCACGGTGGTCATGCGTGGCTCGCAGTACGTACCGGGGCGCACGCCCTGGCCTTCGGGCAAACCGCAAGCACGGCCCACCATCTTTTGTGCCAGTGTGAAGCCAGCCTTGGACTCCGCAGGAGCCTTAGGCAGACGGAAGGCGGTAGAAGCAGGCAGACCCAGGAACTCGCGGGCCTTGGCCGTCAGCGAGCGGCCGATGATCAGGTTGATACGGCCACCGGCTTGCACTTCGTCCAGCAGCACTTCGCTCTTGAGCTGGAATTCGGCAGCGACTTCACCGTTCTTGAGGATCTTGCCTTCATAGGGCAGCACATCGATCACGTCGCCCATTTCCAACTTGGACACGTCCACTTCGATGGGCAGCGAGCCGGAGTCTTCCTGGGTGTTGAAGAAGATGGGAGCGATCTTGCCGCCCAGCGTCACACCACCAAAGCGCTTGTTGGGCACAAAGGGGATGTCCTGGCCCGTAGCCCAGATCACCGAGTTGGTAGCGGACTTGCGCGAAGAACCGGTACCGACCACGTCGCCGACGTAGGCCACCGTGTGGCCCTTTTTCTTCAGCTCTTCGATGAACTGGATGGGGCCGCGCTTGCCGTCTTCTTCAGGCTTGAAAGCCGCGTCAGGACGGGTGTTCTTGAGCATCGCCAGGTAGTGCAGCGGGATGTCCGGACGGCTCCAGGCATCAGGCGCGGGCGACAGATCGTCGGTATTGGTTTCACCTGGCACCTTGAAAACGGTGACGGTGATCT
Organism: Pseudomonadota bacterium; assembly: GCA_023435325.1. Lineage (GTDB taxonomy): Bacteria > Pseudomonadota > Gammaproteobacteria > Burkholderiales > Burkholderiaceae_C > Comamonas. The sequence continues at coordinate 2,598 of JAEYRT010000008.1, forward strand.
TTTCCTCGACCTGGGGACGCGAGGTGAACCACTCGGCATCGGCCCACGACTGCATCACTTCCTTGGCCTTGGCATTGCCAGCCTTGGCCTTTTCTGCCACGTCGTGGAAGAAGTCGAACATCAGCAATGTCTTCTTCAACGCTTCGGCAGCCACTGCAGCCACTTCGACGTCGTCGAGCAATTCGATCAGGGGATGCACGTTATAGCCGCCCACCATGGTGCCCAGCAGTTCGGTAGCCTTGGTCTTGGAAATCAGCGCCACTTCCAGGTCACCGTGTGCCACGGCAGCCAGGAAAGAAGCCTTGACCTTGGCCGCGTCATCCACTCCTGGAGGCACACGGTGGGTCAGCAAGTCCAGCAGGAAAGCATCTTCACCATTGGGAGGATTCTTGATCAGCTCAATCAGCTCGGCGGTTTGCTTGGCATCCAGGGGCAGTGGGGGAATGCCCAATGCAGCACGCTCGGCTACATGGTCACGGTAGGCTTTCAACATGGTTCTCTCTCCATTGGTTTTCTAAGAGTGGGGCAGTGTTTTTCGGTACTTGGCCACCCTGGAATCACTTCCCGGGTGCGTCCAGCAAACTTTGCGGCGGATTTTTCTTGATGGCTTCGGCCACCTGCAGTTGTTCGGGGCTCATGCACTCATCCGCCAGGCGCTTGCCTTGCTTCTGGTTCATGAGCATGGATTTGTTGGCAATCTGCAGCCATACAGCGCCAGCCTTGGCATCTTCCAGACGGACAACTCCGGTACTGGTGCCGACAGGCGCCATATGGAAATTGAAACCACTGCCGCTGACCAGGAAGTGCCCAGGGTTCTTGGCATCCTTGGACACATTCACATGCTGGCCCAGCTCACAAGCGATGCGGCCGGTATGCACGCGGTCCGCCAGGGCCAGTTCATCGGCGTTCAGGGAGCGCGGTGCCAGCACGGCTGCGCCAGCCGCAGCCGCTCCGGCAACCCCAGCAGCTTTGCCCGCAGCAGTGTTTTTCTTGACCACAGTCTTCTTTTTGACTGTGGAAGTCTTCTTGGTGGCGGATGCCTTGGCTGCAGCTTTGGTGGTTGCAGGTTGGGGCGAGGCTGCCTGTGCCGTAGACACGAACGCGAAGGCAGGGGCAATCAGCAAGACGGAGGCAATCAGATGTTTCATGCGAACTCCAGCGAATATGGAAGTTGATTGTTTAAACAAGACAGTCTGCACAGAACTGTTTCCTTAGGCGAACCATTGTCGCGCCTGTGGCGGAAGTGTCTGCGCGGTGCGCTGTGCCCGTTCTAGCAACTGCCAGTAATAACGGTAACTGGCGCGATCATGCAGCACGCCGTTGTAACTAATAGGTGCCCAGTGCTCAAGCTGGGCAGCCAGCAAAATTTCGGTCGCTTCCTGGATTTGCGCGGCGCTGGGCGCAAAGGCCGCCAAAATGGGGCGGATCTGTGCGGGATGGATGCTCCACATCCGCGTATAACCCAGGCGCTGGTGGGCATGCTGTGCTGCCTGCTGCAAGGCCTGCGCGTCCTTGAATTCAGTGACCACGCAGTGCGAAGGCACTTTGCCTGCCGCATGGCATGCAGCGGAAATTTCCAGCTTGGCACGCACCACCAGCGGGTGATCAAACTGCCCCCGCACCCCCATGGCGGAGCCGGGAATGGCACCGCCGTGTGCCGAAACAAAATCCATCAGACCAAAAGACAGACTCTGCACCTGAGGGTGTGCGGCAATCTCAAAAGCTTGTTGCACGGCCTGCGGAGATTCAATCAGCGCATGCAGTGCGATGTCTGGCCCGCCAGCGCGTTCCAGCGCCCTTTGGGCATGTGCGATATCGTCTACACGCTCCACCTTGGGCAGCATGATGTGGCACAGCTTCTGCCCTGCCTCACCGACGATGGTCGCGATATCCTCTGCAAAAGCAGGGTGATCGACCGCATGCACCCGTACTGCGACACGGCAACCTTGCGCAGCTTCCCTGGCCAGTTCGGCAACCAGACGGGCATGCGTCTTCTCTTGGCCCACGGCTGCCCCATCTTCACAGTCCAGCGTCACATCGAAGACGCAGGTGCCGAACTCCTGCAGCATCTGCGCCTGCAGCTCGAGACTTTTGCGCATCCGCACCTCGACGCCGCTGTAGTGATCACAGACGGGCAGCGTGCTGGTTGCTGCTTGAGCGCCCAACAAAATCTCGCGAGGGTGGTTAGCGGTACGCATGGGTAGATATGTGAACGAAGTGATCTCAGCAGCGCTCTGAAATGCCTGACTCTCAGCCAATATGCACCTGAGGAAACACCTTTTGCTCAGCCAGCATGCGTGCAAGCTGTGCAAAAGATCTCTCTGGAAGAGGATGCTGCGAAACCTGGGGCTTCGCAGCATGGCTGGCACTTCGGTGCCAGCCGGAGCGTGCATTACAGCAGGTGTTTCACGCCATCTTGCTCGCCCTGCAGTTCTGCCAGGGTCTTGTTGATGCATTCTTGCGAGAAGGCATCGATTTCCAGACCTTCAACGATCTTGTATTCACCGTTTTCGGTCGTCACGGGGAAGCCGAACACGATGCCGGCAGGAATGCCGTATTCACCGTTGGAGGGCACACCCATCGTCACCCACTCACCATTGGAGCCCAGGGCCCAATCGCGCATGTGGTCGATGGCCGCATTGGCAGCCGAAGCAGCGGAGGACAGGCCACGCGCATTGATGATGGCAGCACCGCGCTTGCCCACGGTGGGCAGGAACACATTGGCGTTCCATTCCTGGTCGTTGATGGTTTCCTTCACGGACTTGCCATCCACGGTCGCGAAACGGTAGTCGGCGTACATGGTGGGCGAGTGGTTGCCCCACACGGTCAGCTTCTTGATGTCGCCCACCTTGAAGCCAGCCTTGGCAGCCAGCTGCGATGCAGCGCGGTTGTGGTCCAGACGCAGCATGGCGGTGAAGTTCTTGGCAGGCAGATCAGGTGCCGACTTCATGGCGATGTAGGCGTTGGTGTTGGCAGGATTGCCCACCACCAGCACCTTCACATTGCGCGAAGCCACGGCGTTCAGTGCCTTGCCTTGTGCAGTGAAGATTTGTGCATTGGCAGCCAGCAGGTCAGCGCGCTCCATGCCTGGGCCGCGAGGACGGGCACCCACCAGCAGCGCATAGTCGGTGTCCTTGAAGGCTTGCATGGGGTCGGAGTGGGCTTCAATGCCTGCCAACAGAGGAAATGCGCAGTCTTCCAGCTCCATAATCACGCCCTTCAGCGCGTTCTGAGCCTTCTCGTCAGGAATTTCGAGCAGTTGCAAAATAACGGGCTGATCCTTACCCAGCATTTCGCCGGATGCGATGCGGAACAACAGGGCGTAACCAATTTGACCTGCGGCGCCGGTAACGGCAACACGGACGGGCTTCTTGCTCATGGTGAAAACTCCAGAATTCGGAAATAAACAGTTGTCGGTGCACTGTCGCCCCAGCATCTGCAACCAGTAGCCCGTGCTCCGTAAACAGATAGCAAGTGTACTCCTGATTTTATCCCCCGGTCAATTTGTCTTATGTCTTATATAAGATATGATCGGCGCTGCGCTTGACCCACAATTTCAAGCGCAAATACGCATCCGGAGGCTTTGAACTTTCCGACCACCTTTATGCCCTCACCGCAAATCAATTCTTCCGACAGCGCTTCCAGCACTGCCAATCAGGCGGCGCCTGCGCTGACTCCCGCTTTCAGCCCGCTCTATCAGCAAATCAAGGGCTTGATCTTGCAAAGCCTGCAAGCTGGCGAATGGCGCCCGGGAGAATTGATTCCCAGTGAAATGGAACTGGCCGCCCGCTTCAAGGTCAGCCAGGGCACGGTGCGCAAAGCCATTGACG
>JAEYRT010000017.1 GCA_023435325.1 Pseudomonadota bacterium
AATATGAGAGTCTGGACAATCTGCCCCATGGGGCCGTGGTCGGCACTTCCAGCCTGCGTCGCCAAGTGCTGCTGCAGGCCCTGCGCCCCGACTTGAAAATCGTGCCTTTGCGCGGCAATCTGGACACACGTCTGCGCAAACTCGATGAAGGCCAGTACGACGCCATCGTGCTGGCGGCTGCGGGCTTGAAGCGTCTGGGCATGCAAGAGCGTATCCGTGCCATTTTTGAGCCCGAAACCATGCTGCCTGCGGCAGGCCAAGGCGCGCTGGGCATTGAAATTCGTGCCGACCGCCAGGATTTGGCTGATGCCCTCGCTCCTTTGGCGCATGCCCCTACCTGGCTGCGTGTAGCTGCGGAGCGCGCGGTCAGCCGTGGCATGGGCGGCAGCTGCTCCGTGCCTTTGGCCGCACATGCCGTCCTGGATGGCGATGTGATGCACCTGAAAGCCGCCTGGGGTGACCCAGAAGGCATCCAGCCGTTGGTGCGCGTGGAACAAACAGCCTCCGTTCACACCTTGGAACAAGCGGAAGCCTTGGGCAGCGCCGTAGCAGCCCGCTTGCAGGCAGGTGGCGCTGTAGTCTGCACATCCTAATCCCATGCGCACCGTCGTTGTCACGCGTCCCCAGCCTGACGCTGGGCTGTGGGTGCAGCACTTGCAAGGCGCAGGCCTGCATGCGCAGGCACTGCCCATGATTGTGATTGGTGCCAGCCGCAACCCCGCAGCCGTCCAGGCCGTTCAGGAAGCCCTGGCGCAGCTCCCTACATTCGAGGCCTGCATGTTTGTAAGTGGCAATGCGGTGCGCCACTTCTTTGCTGCCTTGCAAGGGCAGGACATCCACCTTCCACCAGGTCTGCGTTTCTGGGCACCTGGCCCTGGCACGGCCCAGGCCTTGTTGACTCAGGGGATGGCGCCCCACCGCATTGACCAACCCGCCGCAAATGCTGCGCAATTCGACTCTGAAGCGCTCTGGAGTCAGGTAGAAGTGCAAGTTCATGCCAGCTCCAAAGTTCTGATTGTGCGCGGCGGCGATGGCCAGCAGACACAGGGCAACGGCCGTCAATGGCTGACGCAGCAGTTGCAGCAACGGGGCGCGCAGGTCACTTTTGCCCCGGTGTATGAACGCTTGGCACCCTCGCCCACACGCCCTCTGCTCGACGAGATTGCTGCGTTACGCAGGCAGCAGGCCATCTGGTTGTTCAGCAGTTCCGAATGTGTGCAACATTTGGTGCTTTGCAACCCTGCTCATGAGTGGCAAAGCCATACTGCGCTGGCCACTCACCCACGCATTGCACAACAAGCGCGTCATGCCGGCTTTGGTCAGGTGATTGAAACCTTGCCCACCCTGCAAAGCATTACCGCCTCGATAAAATCTCTGCATGACTCACTCTGACGGCCCCTCCATTCCTTCCCAGGCCATCCCTTTTGAAGCACACCATGCGCCGCGCCCGGCAGCTTCCGGCTGGACCTGGCTGGCACTGCTTGTGGGTGCGACAGGACTGGGCTGCAGCGTGATGCTGTGGCAAAAAGTCGACGGCATGCAAGAACAGCTGGCGCGCCAGACATCAGAGGCCACCATGCAGGCCGCAGAAGCCCGCACCCTGGCACGTGAGTCGCAAGATCTGGTGCGGGATGCCAGTGCCAAACTTTCCGTGATGGAAGCGCGCGTCAACGAGGTCAGCCTGCAGCGTGGTCAGCTTGATGCGCTGGTCATGAATCTCACCCGCTCCCGCGATGAGACACTGGTGGTGGACCTGGAGTCTGCCGTGCGCATGGCGCAGCAGCAGGCGCAGTTGACGGGTAGCACAGAACCTCTGGTTGCCACACTGCAAAGCAGCATCAAACGCATCGAGCGTGCGGCCCAGCCGCGCCTGACCCCCATCCAGCAGGCCATGGAACGCGATCTGAATCGTCTGTCGCAAACCTCCGTCACTGATACCGCCAGCTTGCTGGCGCGACTGGATGCCGTGGTGCAAATGATCGATGGCATGCAGGTCAGCAATAGTGCTCCCACCCCCGAAGAGCAACGCCGTCCCCAGCGCCTTGTCACCAGTGACGACATTGCTTCTCTGGATACCAGCGCTGCTTCGCCCTTGCAGTGGCAATGGTGGCAAGCATGGGGAAACAGAATATGGCAGGCATCCATGAACGAAGCACGTGAATTGCTGCGTGTCAGCCGGATCGAACATGCAGATGCTTTGCTGATGGCGCCGGAGCAAGCATTTTTCGTGCGGGAAAACCTCAAGCTCAAACTGCTGAATGCACGATTGGCGGTACTGGCACGCCAGTACGAAGCGGCACGCGCTGACATCGACAGCGCGCAGCACACATTGAACAAATATTTCGACAGCAACTCGCGCCGTACCCATCAGACATTGGCCACACTGGCCCAGCTGCAGACGCATCTGCAATCCAGCAGCCAACCCAATCTTGATGAGACCCTGACAGCGCTGTCCACAGCCGCAGCAGGCTTGTGAACGCATAAAGGATTCCTCCCATGATGCGTGCAGCACTCTGGTTTGTCGGTCTATTTGCCCTGGCTGTGGCGTTGGCCTTATTTGCCGGCAACAACCAAGGCATCGTCACCCTGTTCTGGCATCCGTACCGCGTTGACCTGTCACTGAATATGGTGCTGGTTACGCTGCTGGGCAGTTTTGCCATTGGCTATGCCGCCTTGCGCGCCTTCTCGGCGCTGGTTGCCCTGCCCAGCAACGCCAAACGCTGGCGACAACAGCAAAAGGAGCGCCAGATGTACCAGGCGCTGGTGGACAGCCTGTCCCATTTGCAGGCTGGCCGTTATGTACGAGCGCGCAAATCGGCCCAAGTGCTCCTGAAAATCAGCGATGAGCTGCGCGGTGATCATGCCGATGTGCCGCAGGATGCCTCCATACGAGCCATTGCCCACATGCTGGCAGCCGACAGTGCCCATGCCTTGCGCGATGTCACGGCACGTGACACACACTATGAGCAGGCTCTGAACGATGCAGCTCCCAATGGTTCGCAACAGCAGCAGGAAGTGCGCGAAGGTGCGCAGATGCGCGCAGCGCGCTGGGCGCTGGATGATCGCAATCCACAAGAGGCATTGGAACGTCTGGCCCAGCTGCCGCCAGGTGCCTCGCGTCGCACCATGGCATTGCGCATTCAGCTCAAAGCCAGCCGCCTGACGCGGGACACCCAATCTGCGCTGGAAACCGCCCGCCTGCTCTCCAAGCATGGAGGGCTGTCACAAGAGGCCGCCGCCAGCATCATTCGCGGCCTGCTCTTGGAGCAGTTCCACCACACCCATGATGCCGATCAACTCCAGCTGGCCTGGAGCAGCCTGAATCCCCCGGAACGCGAGGTGCCTGAAGTCGCACTGGCCGCTGCCCGCAAGCTGGTAGAACTGCAAGGCGATACCTGCATCGCCCGTGAATGGTTGCTGCCTGTCTGGCAGAAGTATCTACAGCATGCTGGCTCCCTCACTGACCTGCAGACCCACCGTCTGTTTGTCACCTTGCAGCTTGCGCTGGAGGACTTGGATGCTCCATGGCTTTCACGCATTGAAGCCGCCCAACGTGCTGCCCCGCAAGACCCACTATTGCAGTATCTGGCTGGCATGGCCTGCATGCAGCGCCAACTGTGGGGGAAAGCCGAGCAACTGCTGCACAACGCCGTGCAACGCCTGCCTGGTGGCAACTTGCATGCCAGTGCCTGGAAAGCCTTGGCCCTCCTGGCCGAACAGCGCGATGACGAGACCGCCGCTGCCCATGCCTGGCGCCAGGCTGCTCTGTCCGCAAACTTATAAATCATAGCTATCAACGCTTACGGTATAAGCTCCAGAGCCAATTTGACTGAAAAGAATCACCTGCCTGCGCTGTCAGAAGGTATGGTCGGTAAAATCTTGTTTAATCCGTCATTTCCGCTAATAGCCTACAGACGGCATCCAGCACCTCGGATGCCGTTTTCATTTGCGAATCCGCCATGAGTGAAACCATTGCCCAGCCAGGTCTGAACAGCCTGTCCAAATCCTTTGAACCTGCCGCCTTGGAAGCCCACTGGGGCCCCGAATGGGAAAAGCGCGGCTACGGCAATGCAGGCTGGCGTGGCACGGGCAAGCCCAGCCTCGAAGCCGCTGCCGTTGGCAACAACTTCGCCATCCAGCTGCCCCCACCGAATGTGACCGGCACGCTGCACATGGGCCACGCGTTCAACCAGACCATCATGGACTCGTTGACCCGCTACTACCGCATGAAGGGCCACAACACCGCCTGGGTGCCCGGCACCGATCACGCTGGTATCGCCACCCAGATTGTGGTGGAGCGCCAACTGCAAGCCCAAGGCGTGAGCCGCTATGACCTGGGCCGTGACGCGTTCACCCAAAAGATTTGGGAGTGGAAGGAAAAGTCCGGCAACACCATCACCACGCAAATGCGCCGCATGGGCGACACCGTGGACTGGAGCCGCGAGTACTTCACCATGGACGACAAGCTGTCCAAGGTCGTGACCGAGACCTTTGTGAAACTGTACGAGCAAGGCCTGATCTACCGTGGCAAGCGCCTGGTGAACTGGGACCCCGTGCTGCAATCGGCCGTGTCTGACCTGGAAGTGGAAAGCCAGGAAAAGGACGGCAGCCTGTGGCACATCGCCTACCCCTTGACCAGCGGGGAAGGCAACTTGGTCGTGGCCACCACCCGCCCCGAGACCATGTTGGGCGACGTGGCCGTGATGGTCCATCCTGAAGACGAGCGTTACCAGCACCTGATCGGCCAGACCGTGACCCTGCCTTTGGTGGGCCGCCAGATCCCGATCATTGCCGATGAGTACGTGGACAAGGAGTTCGGCACCGGCGTGGTGAAGGTCACCCCTGCGCATGACCAGAACGACTACCAGGTCGGTATCCGCCACAACCTGCCCATGATCACGGTGCTCGATTTGACCGCCAAGATCAACAACGAAGCGCCCGAGAAGTACCGCGGCATGGACCGCTTTGTGGCCCGCAAGGCCATCGTGGCAGACCTGGAAGCGCTGGGCCTGATGGTCGAGATCAAGAAGCACAAGCTGATGGTGCCCATCTGCGACCGTACCGGCCAGGTGATCGAACCCATGCTGACCGACCAGTGGTTCATGGCCATGAACAAGGTCAGCGAGCAAGATCCTACCGGCAAGTCCATCGCACAAAAGGCGATCGACGCTGTGGCTTCGGGCGAAGTGAAGTTTGTGCCCGAGAACTGGATCAACACCTACAACCAGTGGATGAATAACATCCAGGACTGGTGCATCTCGCGCCAGCTGTGGTGGGGTCACCAGATTCCTGCCTGGTACGACGAAGACGGCAAGGTCTACGTGGCCCGCAACGAAGCTGAAGCGCAAGCCCAGGCTCCCGGCAAGCAACTCCGCCGCGATGCCGACGTGCTGGATACATGGTATTCGTCCGCCCTCGTGCCTTTCAGCACCATGGGCTGGCCCAATCAGACCGATGCGGCCGACGATGATTTCAACCTGTACCTGCCTTCTTCGGTGCTGGTGACCGGCTACGACATCATCTTCTTCTGGGTGGCGCGCATGATCATGATGACCACGCACTTCACCGGTCGCGTGCCGTTCAAGCATGTCTACATCCACGGCTTGGTGCGCGACGCACAGGGCAAAAAGATGTCCAAGTCCGAAGGCAATGTGCTGGACCCCGTGGACCTGATCGACGGCATCGCGCTGGAGCCCCTGCTGGAAAAGCGCACCACCGGTCTGCGCAAGCCCGAGACCGCACCTACCGTGCGCAAGAACACGCAAAAGGAATTCCCGGAAGGCATTCCCGCCTACGGTGCGGACGCATTGCGCTTCACCTTTGCCGCCCTGGCATCGCTGGGCCGCTCCATCAACTTTGACAGCAAGCGCTGCGAGGGCTATCGCAACTTCTGCAACAAGCTGTGGAATGCCTCGCGCTTTGTGCTGATGAACTGCGAAGGTTTTGACTGCGGCCTGAAGCCCCACACCGCCGCTGACTGCGCCGGTGGTTACATGGAATTCAGCCAGCCTGACCGCTGGATCGTGTCGCAGCTGCAAAAGGTGGAAGCCGAAGTCGCCAAGGGCTTTGCCGAATACCGTCTGGACAACGTCGCCAACACCATCTACGACTTTGTCTGGAACGAGTTCTGCGACTGGTACCTGGAAATTGCCAAGGTGCAAATCCAGACGGGCAACGAAGGCCAGCAACGCGCCACGCGTCGCACACTGATCCGCACGCTGGAGACCATCTTGCGTCTGGCCCACCCCGTGATTCCGTTTGTGACGGAAGAGCTATGGCAGAAAGTCGCGCCCGTGGCGGGCCGAGAAGGCGCATCGATCGCCGTGGCCGCCTACCCAGAAGCCCAACCCGAGAAGATCGACGAAGCTGCTATCGCCTACGTGGACCGCATCAAGGCCATGGTGGACAGCTGCCGAACCCTGCGCGGCGAGATGGGTGTCTCGCCTGCCCAGCGCCTGCCTTTGCTGGCCATGGGCGACAGCGCGGAAGCGGCCGCATTCCTGCAAGCCAATGCGGCCGTGCTGAAAAACCTGGCCAAGCTCAGCGATGTCAAGGTGTTCAGCGACGAGGCAGCCTGGCAAGCCGAAGCACAGTCTGCGCCTGTGTCCGTGGTGGGTGATGCCCGCTTGGCATTGTTCGTGGAAATTGACGTGGAAGCAGAGAAAGCACGTTTGGGCAAGGAAGCCAAGCGCCTGGAAGGTGAAATCGCCAAGGCCAATGGCAAGCTGAACAACGAGGCATTCTGCGCCAAGGCCCCTGCCGCCGTGCTGGAGCAAGAGAAAAAGCGTGTGGCCGACTTTGGTGCCACGCTGGCCCGCATTCAGGAGCAACTGGCCCGCCTGGGCTGATATGCTTGCCGACTGAGCGACAAAAAGGCGCAGAACTCTGCGCCTTTTTTCTTCCAGAACAAGAAGGATTGACCATGTCTAACTCCACCCGCGTGCGCAAAGCTGTTTTCCCTGTTGCAGGTCTGGGCACCCGCTTTTTGCCTGCCACCAAAGCCTCTCCCAAAGAGATGCTGCCCGTGGTGGACAAGCCACTGATTCAATACGCTGTCGAGGAAGCCTACGAAGCCGGCATTCGCGACATGGTGTTTGTGACCGGTCGCAGCAAACGCGCCATTGAAGATCATTTCGATACCGCGTATGAATTAGAAAACGAGCTGGAACGCGCAGGCAAGCACGCCATGTTGGATCTGGTGCGCAGCATTGCCCCCGCTGACATGAACTGCCTGTTTGTGCGCCAGCCGCGCTCACTGGGCCTGGGCCATGCCGTACTATGTGCAGAGCCACTCGTGGGCAACGAGCCTTTCGCCGTGATCCTGGCCGACGATTTGATGCGCGGCGAACAAGGCGGCCCCGGCGTCATGAAGCAGATGACCGAGGCTTTTGCCAAGCAAGGCCGCTCGCTGCTGGCCGTGCAGGAAGTGCCGCTGGAGCACACCAAGCGTTACGGCATCGTCAAGGGCGAGCCTGCTGGTGGCCCCTTGATGCGCATTGACGAAATCGTGGAAAACCCCGCCCCTGAAAAAGCCCCGTCGCGCATGGGTGTGGCAGGCCGCTATGTGCTGACACCGCGCATTTTTGAAGAAATCCGCAACCAACCCACAGGCGTGGGTGGCGAGATCCAACTGACCGACGCCATCGAGCGCCTGATGCAGCACGAAACCGTGTATGCCTTCCAATACGCGGGCAAACGCTATGACTGTGGTAGCAAGGAAGGCTTTCTGGAAGCCACCGTGGAGTTAGCACTGCAACACTCCGATGTGGGTGCCCATTTCCGTGATTACCTCAAAAATCTGAGCATCTAACGCCCAACCACATTGGTTTTCAAATACAAAAGGCCTGCAAATGCAGGCCTTTATTACGTTGGCAGCTCTCTTTTTATCGGCGCCGCAAGATGTGGATGTACTCATCACCCACGGTTTCCTGCTGTACCAGCTCATTGCCGGTTTGCTTGGCAAAGGCCTGGAAGTCCTTGAGCGAACCGGTATCCGTTGCAACCACCTTGAGCAGCTGACCGCTGCTCATACCGGCCAACGCCTTTTTGGCCTTCAGGATGGGAAGGGGGCAGTTCAGTCCGCGTGTGTCAATTTCCTGGTGAATATCCATGGCACAGATTCCTTTTTCTGAACGCATTGTAGGCATCTGCAAACCGTTTTGAGACAGCCGCTGCAAGCCCCTTCACAGCAATGGTGGCAAGACAAAGCGTTCATCTTCCGGCCATGCCTGAACGGGCCATTTGGCCGGGTCGGGCTCCGGTGACTGCTGGGGCCGAAACGCACCGAACTGCGGCTCCACCCCTTTGCTCTTGACCCAGTGAGCCAGCGCATATCCCGTGCCCGAAGGCCAGCAACGCGCCTGCTGTGGAGACTTCCACTGGAACTCGACCAGCTCCGGCGACAGCTTGACTTCACCCTCCACCAGCACATGGTAGGCAATCAGCACCTGATTCATGCGCAAGAACTCCCACGCTCCCAGAAGGCGCAAGGCCTTCACACGCAGATTCGTTTCTTCCAGCACTTCGCGGCAGACACCGGCTTCCGGAGATTCCCCCGCTTCCATGAACCCCGTGATCAGGCCGAACATGCCCTCCTGCCACAGCGCATTGCGTGCCAGCAGCACCTCGCCCCGCGTGTTCTCCACCACCGCTGCCAGCACGGGCGTGGGATTGCCCCAGTGCGTCCAAAGACAAGCCGGACAACGCAGGCGCTCTTTCGCGCCATCATCTTCCTGCTGCACCATCCATTGCAATGGAGTTGCACAGCACGGGCAAAAACGCATCTCATGGCTCATGGGCCAACCTTTCCTCTGTGTTGCAGGCAATAAAAAAGGCCGCAGCAACGGCGACCTCGTGCTCCAGCGCGTGCTCGATCAGGCAGGAAACACGCCTGTGGAGAGATAGCGATCACCTCGGTCGCAAACGACAAAGACAATCGTCGCGTTTTGTTCGCGCTTGGCAATCTCCTGCGCGACCCAGCATGCACCTGCAGCCGAGATACCCGCAAAAATACCCTCCTCACGCGCCATGCGGCGGGCCATGTCCTCGGCATCATCCTGGGACACATAAACCAGTTCATCGACCAAGCTTGCGTCATAAATCTTGGGCAGATACTCCTCGGGCCATTTGCGAATACCGGGAATGCGCGAACCTTCGGAGGGTTGGGCACCAATGATCTTGATGTCGGGGTTCTTTTCTTTCAAGAACTTTGCCACCCCGGTGATCGTTCCTGTGGTGCCCATGGCACTCACAAAGTGCGTAATCTCGCCACCGGTCTGCTCCCACAACTCGGGGCCAGTGGTTTCGTAGTGTGCGCGGGGATTGTCTTCATTGCCAAACTGATCAAGCACCACGCCCTTGCCCTGCGCCACCATCTGCTCCGCCAGGTCACGTGCATATTCCATGCCACCACTCTTGGGCGTGAGAATCAGCTCCGCACCATAGGCTTTCATGGTCTGTGCCCGCTCGATCGACAGATCCTCAGGCATGATCAGCACCATGCGATAACCCTTGATGGCTGCAGCCATGGCTAGCGCAATGCCGGTGTTGCCCGAAGTGGCCTCGATCAAGGTGTCTCCCGGCTTGATTTCACCGCGCTCCTGGGCGTGCTGAATCATGGCCAGTGCCGGACGGTCCTTCACAGAACCCGCAGGATTATTGCCTTCGAGCTTACCCAAGATGACATTGCCACGCTGTGCATTGTTGGCAGCCTCGATGCGCTGCAAAGCCACCAACGGCGTTGATCCGATGGCGGCCTCAATCGAAGAATATTTTTTTTGCATGCCGTAAATGTGCCATAATTCCGGTCACGCACTGATGACGCCCGGGTGGTGGAATTGGTAGACGCAGCGGACTCAAAATCCGCCGCCGCAAGGCGTGCCGGTTCGATTCCGGCCCCGGGCACCATCACAGATTTGGCTCCTCGGTTTCACGCAATGTGAAATGACGGCAATGTCCGAGCGAGAAATAGCCACAGAAGACAAAGCCAGCTTTCGCTGGCTTTTTTGTTTTCTTGCCGCTCATCCACCCGCATGAGCAATGACCGGGAAGGTCAGCCCCCAACAGTAGGAGTATTACGACGCCGATGAGGGCTTTGCCCCGATGGTGAGCAAGACGCGCACGTCGCATGCTGGAAGCCATGAATCTATTGAGCGCAACATGAATACAGCCCTGCAAAATCCTCCCGTGCATGCATGCCTTCCAGCCTCCCCGATAACAGCGAATTTTGTCCACGCCCCGCTTTATGAGCGCCTCGCCCATTACCTGCCCACTGCGCAGGAGCGTGAAGAGGCAGCCGATTTCCTTCACGGTGTTCTTGACGAAGTGGCCACTGCAGACAACGATCTGCCCGAAGCGCCCGAAGACTTGCTTGACTGGATGACGGCAAATACCGAAAACGTCCATGTGCAATATCAAGCTTATTTGGTGGAGCGCAAGGCTGGAGCACCCCGCCGTTATTTCTCCAACCGCGCACATGCCTTGTATTGCCTGCGCAATATCGCGCCGACCAAACTGGTAGATGGATCCTGGCTGTATGGCATATGCGCGCACTCTGCCAATTCGCGCATGTCTGATCTCGTGCGTACCTATGTCGAGGAACTGGGCGAGGGCATGGCAGACAAGAACCACGTCAAGTTGTATCGCGAGCTTCTGGCGAAATACGGGCTGGACCCCATCGATGATCTGGCCGACGAGTTGTATCGGCAGGGCCTGGTGCAACTGGCATTGGGTTGGAATGCACAGCGCTTTCTGCCTGAAGTCATTGGCTTCAATCTCAGCTACGAGCAACTGCCATTGCACCTGCTGATCACAGCCTACGAACTCAATGAGCTGGGACTGGATCCTTACTACTTCACATTGCACGTCACGGTCGACAACGCAGACACCGGCCACGCCAGACGCGCCTGCAATGCGGTGTTGGAGAATGCGCCGCGCATCGAGGATGGAGAAGATTACTGGCAGCGTGTCCGTGCCGGTGCACGCTTGGCCAATACGGGGCTTGGCACGCTGGATGTGATTCGCTCCTTTGACATTGAAAGCGAAGTGGTGCGTATCCTGTCACGCAAGTCGCCTGCGGGGCAAGGCGCGCACTCGGATTTCTGCAAGGTCGCAGGGCGCAGCGTGAATGACTGGCTCTCCCAGCCCGAGGACATACCTGCCTTCCTGGCAGCCCTTGAGCAAGGCAACTGGATCCGCCGCAACCGACCCGTGCAGGAAAGCCGTTTCTGGGAGCTGCTACAGGGAGAGCGTGCCGAAATGTTTGGCGTGTTTTCGCCCTACGAGCTGCAAGTCATCCATGACTGGATCCGCGGTCCTGCAAGTGCCGATGGGGCTTCCTACGAAGTGCCCACAGCTGCCGGCAAACAGCCACGCCCCGTGAGTTTCCGCGTGGCCGAACGACTCAAGCAGGCCAAGGGCAAACAAAGTAATTTCGGGTGCGATGCCCAAGCCCTCGATACGGACCTTGTGCTGTTCGAACAGCGCTACCCCACGCTGGACGCGCAAGCCAAGCGCGAGTTGCTGGTCCATGCCATGGCTCCTGGCCTGCACTGGACACCAACGGGGCTGCTGGCCACCCGCCTTTTTCTGAGCCAGCAATGAAAGCGCAGGAGCAACCGGGTTCCCTCCCAGTTGCCGGAAAAGCCGTCCTACACGCTGGAGCGCGTTTGGGCAAAGCGCTGTGCCACTTCCTTGCGCATGTCTTTGCGAACCAAAGCAGATTCCCAGCGCCGCTTTTCGTCCTCCGTTTCCGGTGCCAACCTTGGAACAGCCACAGGCTTGCGCTCGTCATCGACCGCCACCATGGTGAAAAAACAGCTATTGACATGGCGCACCACTTGGCCGCGAATGTCCTCAGCGATCACCTTGATGCCGATTTCCATGGACGAGGTTCCTGTGTAGTTCACGCTGGCCAGGAACGTCACCAGTTCGCCCACATGAATGGGTTGCAGGAACATCACCTGGTCCACGCTCAGCGTCACACAGTAACGGCCTGCATAACGGCTGGCACATGCATAGGCCACTTCGTCCAGTTTCTTGAGAATGGCGCCCCCGTGCACGTTGCCTGAGAAATTGGCCATGTCGGGAGTCATCAGCACCGTCATGCTGAGTTGGTGTGAAGGCAGATTCATAAGACCGTGATTCTAAGAATTGATAGCACAACAAGCACTTTGCATGCCTGTCAACCTGGCATGCCTGGAGGGCTTGCGAGCTTGGCTACACTGCGCTGCTGTTTGTTTGAATGCCAGCGCCTCCGACCTCATGAATCCAGCTCCCACCTTTTCCGCTCCCTTGCAATACGACGCCATCATTGTGGGCGCAGGCGCTGCGGGCCTGTTCTGCGCCGCACAGGCCGGGCAGCGGGGGTTGAAGGTG
This sequence comes from Pseudomonadota bacterium, assembly GCA_023435325.1. Taxonomy (GTDB): domain Bacteria; phylum Pseudomonadota; class Gammaproteobacteria; order Burkholderiales; family Burkholderiaceae_C; genus Comamonas. The sequence continues at coordinate 12,376 of JAEYRT010000017.1, forward strand.
GTGCTGATTGATCACGCCGAGAAAGTGGCCGAAAAGATCCGCATTTCCGGAGGCGGACGCTGCAACTTCACCAACCGCGACTTGGATGTGCGCGCTCCGCACAAGCACTATGTAGGCCAGAACCCGCAGTTTTGTCGTTCTGCCCTGTCGCGCTATACCCCTGCGGATTTCATCGCCCTGCTGGAGCAGCACCGCATCCCTTACGAAGAAAAGCACAAAGGGCAGCTATTTGCCAGCCGCAGCGCCGAAGACATCATCCGCATGCTGCTGGCCGAGTGCGCGACAGGCAAGGTCGAACACTGGCAGCCCTGCAGCGTGAAGAAAGTGAGTTTTTTGGCCAGCAACGCAGATACAGCCAGCGCAGGGCGCTATGAAGTTCATACCGATCGCGGCATGGTGACAGCACCGAACCTCGTGATTGCGACGGGAGGCCTGTCGATTCCCAAAATCGGCGCCACGGATTTTGGCTACCGTGTGGCCCAGCAGTTTGGACTGCCACTGGTGGAGCGCCGCCCTGGACTGGTGCCGCTGACCTTTGACGGCCAGCACTGGCAAGCCTATGCCCAGCTGGCGGGGCTGGCGCTGCCTGTGGAAATCAGCACCGGCAGCAAGAAAGAACGCATGAGCTTTCACGAAGACCTGCTGTTCACGCACCGCGGTCTCTCTGGTCCGGCGGTGCTGCAAATCTCCAGTTATTGGAAAGAGGGCACGCCGCTGCAGATCAATCTGCTGCCCGGCACCAACATGGCCGAAATGCTGCAGCAGGCCAAGGCACATTCGCGCAAGCTGGTGACCAACGAACTGGCCACCCACATGCCCACACGATTGGCCGATGCATGGACCGCACAGCAGCCAGACCTGCAACGCCCCATCAACGAAACCAGCGACAAAGCGCTGACC
>JAEYRT010000018.1 GCA_023435325.1 Pseudomonadota bacterium
CCAGGGTGTAGTGCCCTGGAATACAGTGATTCAGCCGGGTGGCCACCAGTCTGAGCAGTGCATCGCCCAGTTCGTGCCCCAATGTCTCATTGAGTGACTTGAAGTTGTCCAGATCCAGCAGCAGCAAAGCCCCTTTGGGTGCATTGGTCCTCTGACTGCGCACCAGCGCCTCACCCAAACGGTCCAGCAACAAACGCCGGTTGGGCAGTTGGGTCAGGGTGTCGTAAAAGCCCAGCCAGCGTATCTCTGCTTCCGCTGCCTTGCGGGAAGTCACATCGACAAAGCTCAACAAAATGCGTCCGCCCAGGAAACGTCCCGAGACTTCCATGATGAGCTCTTGACCATCCTTGCCACGCAGCAAATACTCCATCGCAGGCATGTTCACGCCGGAAGGGACCACTTCACAGCGCCCCGCATTCAGGCGTTTGCGCAGATCACTGTGCTGCTGCCCATCTGCACACAGCAGGCGCCACATTGAGGATTCGTCAGACAAATCACTCTGGGACCAGCCCGTACTCACCTCGAATTGGTGATTGACGAACTCAATATCACCCTGCGGCCCGACCACGACCAGACCCACCGGCATATAGCGCAACATCTCGCTGGAATAGGCCTCACGCGCCTGCAGTTGCTCCTGCATCAGGCGCCGCTCCGACACATCTTGCAAAAGGACGATGAGGCGGTCACTGTTGACTGCCTCATCCGTTTGCAAGGGAGACACCCATGCCTCACACCAGATGACAGTACCATCCTCACGCATCAATCGCTGCGTGACGGAAAAATGATGGCGTTTGCCTTCCTGTATATCCCTGACGAGAGATTGTGCCGCCGCTCGCTCATCGGGATGCAGAACGTCATAGACGTCCATGGTTTCCAGCGCATCAAGGCTGTAACCCAGGACCTCCACAAAACGCATATTGGCACTGATGAATCGCTCCGATGCGGGATCGATCTCAGCAACGCCCATGGCCGACTGGTGAAACAGGGCGTTCAGACGCCCGGTATGCTCGCGCAGCAAGTGATGCTTGGCCTGTGCACGCAACTGTGCGCGCGAACGCTGCAGCGAAAGCAACAGGACAATCGCTGCCAGCAAGGAACTGGCACACAGAACGCCTGCCGCAACCGTCCATGAGAAATAACGCTCTGCCCCCGAAAGCATGGAAGATCTGGGCGCGAACTCCAGGGCCCAGATGCGTCCTCCCACCAGCAATTCGCGGTGGCTTCGCAAACTATCCGACCTGATGGCATCCCAGCCCTCTGAGCGGAACACCAACAGCCCCTCCGGCTCCTGAGCCGTGATGCCCGATTTGCGCCCCATGTCACGGACGGTGACGACGACATCCGACAGCAAGCCTCGGGAGAGAAAGTGCACCATCATCCGCTCGATGCGCACACTCAGGTTCAGAAAACGGGTCGGTGCTTCGGCTTCACCGGCAAGAGGGCCTTCTGTATTTTTCAGCGCCACACTCAGCAGCACACCTGTTTTGCCAGCCCCGGTTTGCTTCAAGGGGAAAGGGGCACTCAGGGCCGGCCGGTCTGTCCAACGCATACCGGCAATCAATTGCTTGATGGCAGGTATTTCACCCATGTCCAGCCCTCTGAGTTTGGACTGAAGCTCCGGTGGCCAGACACTTTCCACCACATACCGATCCTGCGCGCCATCCGAAAGCATGGGCATCTGGCTTTCAGGTATATGCGTGTCAGCGCTTTTTTCGCCCAACAAATGGAGCCGATAGCTGCTGTATTGCTGGGCATTCAGGCGCAAGACGTGGTTGACGCTTTCCACTCCCGGGTGGCGCACGCTGATCTCCTGCGCCAGTTCGGTGGCCGTGAACGCGTCCTGCGCCGTCAAGTTGCCCTCATCCAGCAGGGCGCGCAGCCCCTGGACAATATCGCCGTAAGCAAGCAGGCGCTGCTCCACAGAGGCCGAAAACAAATGTACCTGCTGGTCCAGACGGTCTTGCACCGTCTGTATTTGCCGCTTTTCCAGAACCTGCCACAGACCGGCACTCAAGCTCACTCCCACGACAAGAACTGCGGCTGCAGGCCACCATACGTGCAGACGCTGTTCAAGTTTGGAGGAAAGTTTCATGAAAAAAGCTGAGAAGTTGAAAACGAAGCGCCCATGCAAAAGCAAAGCCCGGGCACAACTTTTTTATTTTTTGCAAAGCATAACCGCCTCCTGGCACCACGAAATTTAATCAAAAGGGAAAAAATGCCCTAAAAAAGTGCTCCATCCGGTCTCAGGCGCTGATGCTGCTCGGCCATGCAATGCTTAAGCAAACGCCAGACCACCTGGATGCGCGGGACATCCTTGGCCTCCGGCGGCATGGACATCCAGAAAGTGCGCTCAAATCTGGCCTCTTCCGGCATGACCCGCTGCAGCAGCGGATCACGATCGGCCAGAAATGCCGGCAACACGGCCAGCCCTGCTCCCGCACGCACGGCTTCATATTGCGCAGCAATGCTGGTGCTGCGAAAAACGAACTGCGCAGGCTTGTGTACCTGTGCCAGCAACTGGAGCTCCTTGGAAAACAGCAGGTCATCCACGTAGTGGATGAATTGGTGATGGCGCAAATCTTCACGGCTGCGCACCAAAGGTTTGCGCGCCAGATATTGGCGTTCACCGTAGAGATACAGGTGATAGTCCGCCAGCTTGCTCACTATCACCGTGCCTCGCTTGGGGCGCTCCAGTGAAATCACGATATCGGCTTCACGGCGTGAAAGATGCATCAATCTGGGCAGCGCCAGCAAGTCCACCGACAACTTCGGGTGTTGCTGTGACAGCTGCGCCAAAGCGGCTGCCAGCAGCTGCACGCCCAAGCCTTCGGTCACCCCCACACGGACCAGGCCGGCCACCGTGTCCTGTGCCACCGCCTGGGACAGCGTCATGCTTTCCAGGCCCTGGGCGGCCTTTTCCATGGCCTGGGCAATGGGCAGCAGGGCCTGGCCTGCCCCGTTGAGCTTGTGCCCCGCGGCATCCCGCACAAACAGCGGGTGACCGACCTGCTGCTCCAGTGCCTGGATGCGCCGTGCCACGGTCGTGTGCTCCACCGCAAGCACGCGTGCAGCGCCGGCCAAGGTGCCGGTCTGTGCCAATGCCGCAAAAAACCGCAAATGATCCCAATCCATGCACGGAGTGTGCCTGTGCATTTTTGCAAAGCCAAGGTGCGTAAACGCGTATTGCCCAAGCAGATTTGCACACCTACGATGCACTGCACAGACCTATAGACAGAAGGAGACAATGCCATGAACGCCCCTACCGCCACGCAAGTGCTGGCCCCTACGGTCAAGCTGCTGATCAACGGCAAATTCGTCGAATCCAACACCACCCAGTGGCGCAATGTGGTCAACCCCGCAACGCAGGAAGTGCTGGCCCGCGTGCCTTTTGCCACGCCGGAAGAAATCAATCTGGCCGTGAGCAATGCCAAAGAAGCCTTCAAAAGCTGGAAGAAGACGCCTATCGGCACACGCGCACGTATTTTCCTGAAGCTGCAACAGCTGATCCGCGAGAACATGAAAGAGCTGGCTGCCCTGCTGACAGCCGAGCAGGGCAAGACCCTGCCCGATGCCGAGGGTGATGTCTTCCGCGGCCTGGAAGTGGTGGAGCACGCCGCCAACATCGGCACACTGCAGCTGGGCGAGCTGGCCAACAACGTGGCCAACGGTGTCGACACCTATACGCTGAACCAGCCACTGGGCGTGTGCGCAGGCATCACCCCCTTCAACTTCCCTGCCATGATTCCGCTGTGGATGTTCCCCATGGCCATTGCCACGGGCAATACCTTTGTGCTCAAGCCTTCCGAGCAGGACCCCATGGTCACCATGCGTCTGTGCGAATTGGCACTGGAGGCCGGCGTCCCGCCTGGCGTGCTGAACGTGGTGCATGGCGGTGAGGATGTGGTGAATGCCATTTGCGACCATCCTGACATCAAAGCCATCAGCTTTGTCGGCTCCACCAAGGTGGGTACGCATGTGTACAACCGCGCCAGCCTCAACGGCAAGCGCGTGCAGTGCATGATGGGCGCCAAGAACCACGCCATCGTGCTGCCGGACGCCAACAAGGAGCAATCGCTCAATGCCCTGGCTGGCGCCGCCTTTGGTGCCGCAGGCCAGCGATGCATGGCGCTGTCGGTGGTGGTGCTGGTGGGAGAGGCGCAGAAGTGGATCCCCGAGCTGGTCGAAAAAGCCAAGACCCTCAAGGTCAACGCAGGCACCGAAGCCGGCACCGATGTGGGCCCCGTGATTTCCTGTGCGGCGCTGTCGCGCGTGGAAAGCCTGATCGAGCGCGGTGTGACTGAAGGGGCTGTGCTGGAGCTGGACGGCCGCAAACCCCAGGTGGCAGGCTTTGAAAAAGGCAATTTCGTTGGCCCGACCATCTTCAGCGGCGTCAAGCCCGGCATGAGCATTTACGACCAGGAAATCTTTGGCCCCGTGCTGTGTCTGGTAGCCGCCGACGATATCGATCAGGCCATTGACTTCATCAACGCCAACCCCAACGGCAACGGTACCGCCATCTTCACCCAGTCGGGTGCGGCAGCACGCAAGTTCCAGGAAGAGATTGACGTGGGCCAGGTTGGCATCAACGTGCCTATCCCTGTCCCTGTCCCGCTGTTCTCTTTCACCGGCAGCCGTGCTTCCAAGCTGGGCGATCTGGGTCCTTATGGCAAGCAAGTGGTCATGTTCTACACCCAGACCAAGACCGTGACCGCACGCTGGTTCGATGACAGCACCGTGTCGCAAGGGGTGAACACCACCATCAGCTTGAAATAAAGCATAGCTGCCAACGCTGATGCAGCCTGCGGCAAAGGGCCATCTGGCTTGCAACCCTGAGAAGATAGGGGCATGAGCTTTCTTCACTTCTCACGGTTTCGCTGGGCCATGGCCTTGTGCGCCAGCTGCTTCAGTCTGACAGTCTGGGCACAGGCCGGTGGCCGGTGCGATCCGCAGTCGGACGACACCGCCAGCCGCAATGCCTGTGCCGTGAAGCGCTTTCAAGCCACTGACACGGCGCACAACATCTTGTATGCCGACGTCATGCAGGCCCTGTCCGCCCAGGAGCGCCCGGCTTTGCGCAAAGACCAGAGCGCATGGAGCCGCCAGCGCATGCAGCACTGCAAGGCCCGGCATGCGGCTGACGAAAGTCGCACCGACTGGCCCCAGCGCCTGCATGACTGCCTGACACAGGCCACCGAACAACGCCGCCAAACGCTGATGCACTGGCTGCATGAAGGGAGAGCACCGGACGGCTGATCCGCTGCTCCCCCCGCTCAACAAAAGCCGCCAAGAACAACAAGGAGACAACGCCATGAACTTTGAGCTGAGCGAAGACCAACGCGCATTTGCCGAAACTGCGCGCCAGTTCGCCCAAGACGAACTGGCACCCCAGGCCGCACGGTGGGATGCAGAGGGCATTTTCCCGCGCGAGGCCATTGCCAAAGCAGGTGCGCTGGGTTTTTGCGGTCTGTACACCCCCGAAAACGCTGGGGGCTTGGCCCTGCCCCGTCTGGATGCCACCCTGGTTTTTGAAGAAATGGCAGCAGTGGACCCCAGCACCACCGCCTTTATCACCATCCACAACATGGCAACCTGGATGCTGGGCACCTGGGCCACCGATGCCGTGCGCGCAGAATGGGGCGAAGCTTTGAGCAGCGGGCACAAGCTTGCCAGCTATTGCCTGACCGAGCCCGGTGCGGGTTCGGATGCAGCCTCGCTCAAAACCAGGGCCGAACTGGCGGGGAGCGAATACATCATCAATGGCTCCAAAGCCTTTATCAGTGGTGCGGGCAGCACGGATGTGCTGGTGCTCATGGCACGCACGGGCGATGCCCATTCCGGTGCTTCGGGCATCAGCGCCTTTGCCGTACCCGCCAATGCCGAAGGCATCAGCTACGGCAAGAAGGAAGAAAAAATGGGCTGGAACAGCCAGCCCACCCGCGTCATCAACTTCGACAACGTGCGCATTCCTGCCCACCACCTGCTGGGCCAGGAAGGCGAAGGCTTCAAGATTGCCATGAAGGGGTTGGACGGCGGACGCATCAACATCGCCACCTGCTCGGTCGGCGCAGCACAAGGTGCGCTCAGCCAAGCACAGCAGTACCTGCACGAGCGCAAACAGTTCGGTAAATCCATTGCCAGTTTTCAAGCCCTGCAGTTCAAGCTCGCAGACATGGCGACCGAACTGGTGGCTGCCCGCCAAATGGTCCGTCTGGCCGCCAGCAAACTGGATGCAGGTGCGCGCGATGCCTCCACCTACTGCGCCATGGCCAAGCGCTTTGCCACCGATGCCGGATTCATGGTGTGCAACGAGGCACTGCAATTGCACGGTGGATACGGCTATCTGCGCGATTTCCCGCTGGAGCGCCTGGTGCGTGACGCGCGCGTGCACCAGATTCTGGAAGGCACGAACGAAATCATGCGCGTCATCATTGCCCGCCGCATGCTGGAAAGTGATGCGCCCGAATGGATTCGTTGACGATCATTCATCAAAGATGAGAGCTATTAGCGCTTGACCAATCTGGTTTTCAGTATGTTTTATATCTGAAGTCCTTATTCATACAGCGTTATACGCTCTTCTTTTTAATAAATTTTTCACCTGTCCACTACACCATTGCACCCCTGCTCCACCTCGGCATCACGGGCAGTCCTCAGAACAACCACAGTACTTTCACCAGGAGACCTACATGACAACCATCGCATTCATCGGTTTGGGCAATATGGGCGCGCCCATGGCCATCAATCTGCAAAAAGCCGGTTACGACGTACGCGCATTTGACCTGTCCAAAGAGGCAATTGCCAAGGTCGTGGCCGAAGGCGCCACCGCCGCTTTCAGCGCGCAGGATGCCGTACAGGGCGCCAAGGTCGTGGTCACCATGCTGCCAGCCAGTGCGCACGTGGAAGCACTGTTTCTGGGCAAGGACGGTGCTGCCGGTCTGCTGGCCAGCATTGCCCCGGGCACACTGGTGATTGACAGCTCCACCATCGCCGCCGCCACCAGCCAGAAAGTGGCCAAGGCCGCCGATGCAGCAGGCATCGACTTTATCGACGCCCCTGTCTCCGGTGGCACCGGCGGTGCAATAGCAGGCACGCTGACCTTCATGGTGGGCGGAACGGCTTCGCAGATGGAGCGCGCCAGGCCCTACCTGGAAAAAATGGGGGCCAACATCTTTCATGCCGGGGCCGTGGGTGCAGGACAGACCGCCAAGATCTGCAACAACATGCTGCTGGGCATTTTGATGGTGGGCACCAGCGAAGCCATTGCGTTGGGCGTGGCCAACGGCCTGGACCCGAAAGTGCTGTCCGAGATCATGCGCCGCAGCTCTGGTGGCAACTGGGCGCTGGAGAAGTACAACCCCTTTCCCGGCGTGCACGAGGCAGCCCCCGCCAGCAAAGGCTACGCAGGCGGTTTTGGCACGGATCTGATGCTCAAAGACCTGGGGCTGGCCCAAGAAAATGCCATGGCCGTCAAGGCCACCACGCCACTGGGCGGCCTGGCTCGCTCCATTTACGCCCAGCACAGCCTGAGCGGCAACGGCGCGTTGGACTTCTCCAGTGTCATTGCTTCGCTGCAGGCCAAAAAATGACAAACGGCACTCCAATCCATCACTGACGAACAAGCCCGCAGCAGCGGGCTTTTTTTCGGCGTTAGCAAAGCAGCGCCACAGCTGATCTGCGACACCCCATCTTGGCCACGGCTTCTTCCTGCACCATGCGCACCACGACAGCACCCAGTTGCGGGCTGGCGCGAATGTTGCAACGTCTGCTTACACACCGAGGCGCAACCAGAGATTGCGCAGTGTCTGGAGGGATTCGTCATGAAGTTTGTCGCCAACCTATCGATCAAAAGCCGCCTGTATTGCGGCACCCTGTTTTGCCTGGGCATGCTGCTCATCATTGGCGCCGCGGGTTTTTATGCCTTGGAGCAGACC
>JAEYRT010000057.1 GCA_023435325.1 Pseudomonadota bacterium
ATGATGGACAACACAATGCCAACGCCTAGCGCTGACAGGGTGAAGATGATCAGATGCCACATGCTTTCAATGCGGGCTTCTTTGCTTTCGTTGGTCAACCGGTCAAATGTTGCCTGCTCATGCGTAATCATGGCATGCACCGCCTGCATATAGGCTTTCATGGTGGGCTCAAAACGCTGGGTGAATACGTGATCGGCACCCTGCAGATCACCTTCATTTTTCAAGCGGCTGATCTCTTGGCGCAGTGCGTGATATTCGCTGCGCAGCTTGATGGTCTTGTCCATCAAAGTGATTTGTTCAGGCGTTTTGAAATTGGCGTCGATGATCTTCATCAGCTTGGTGCTCTCATCGGTCGCCTCTTTGGTCGCCTGTGCGAAGTAGGGAACCAAAGTGGCATCCGAGCTTTTAGCAATTGCGGCAGCTCGCTGTATGCCGTCTGACAAATAGCTACTCCACTGCCGCAAAGCACGTTCGGTGACCAGCACTTCCAAAATCATTTGCTTCAAGATCTTGTCTTGCTGCATGGACTGATAAATGGACAAGCCACTGCTGGCCACGAACAACGTCAAGATGCAGGTCAGCACGGACGCAAGCTTGCGACCAATGGACCAATCTCCAAAAGGCATGTTTTTTCCTCGAGTGGGGGGTGGAGCGTCTGCGATTGTCTAACTCGCAGATCTGGGAATTCGGGTAACTTGGTATTGACTGTATGAATTAGCTATTGAAATTCTAATAGGTAAATTTTTGTTACACAACAAACATAAAGAAACTAAAGCAATGTGATGCGGGTCTCGGTACCTCAGTAGAGATATGTCTGACTATTTATTGACGCAATAATGACTTTTAGCCATCGGCTGAATATTGCACCGCTGGCGGTCATAGGGGTTATGAGAGGCAGCGTTTTCAAACCCATCAAGGTTGGTGCGGGAGCAGAGGAAAGGGCGGGACACTCCCTGCAGCGAATGGCAAGAAGGGTTTCATGCATGGCAGGCAGGCACTGCTCGGCCTGCAACCAGTCGCAATAAATTAGAGGGGAAACAGGTAGTCCTGCAGAAGCACCATAAGTGTGGTGGGTGCTAACCAGCGGGGTAAATGCATAAACGCCCATAAAACCGCCCTACGGCAGTTTTTTTTTATAGCTATAAGCGCTTGTGGTTGCTCATTTTCACATGGTTAATGCATTGAGAGTAAGCATTTGCCAAAGCCTTGTGCTCCTTTTAATGCTTTAAAGGCGCCGTCGGGGGTATTAACGGTTGCGGCTTTTCATGGCGCGTTCTACTTCGCGCTTACCCTCTCGGTCTTTGATGACGTCGCGTTTGTCGTGTTCAGCCTTACCCTTGGCAAGGGCGATTTCGCATTTCACCAAGCCATTTTTCCAGTGCAGGTTGATGGGCACCAAGGTGTAACCTTTTTGTTCTACTTTGCCGATCAGGCGTTTGATTTCATCTTTTTTCATCAGCAGCTTTTTGATGCGAGCTGCATCAGGGCTGACGTGGGTGGAAGCGGTTTTCAATGGCTGGATCTGGCAGCCGATGAGATACAACTCTCCTTCCTTGATGATGACATAGCCTTCGCTGATTTGCGCCTTGCCACTGCGTAGGGCCTTGACTTCCCAGCCATGCAGCACGATGCCGGCTTCATGGCGTTCCTCAAAGAAATAGTTGAACGCCGCTTTCTTGTTGTCCGCAATGCGGGAGTTGGTTTCTGGTTTTTTTGCCATGGGTCTTTCCAAGCGGGTGACCCGCAGATGCTGGGCTCTCCCTACAATGGGCGTTTCTCCCGCTAAACAGCAATTCTAGTTTCTCCAGCCCAGCGCAACCGAGTGGCATCGCAATGCCCTATGGTTTGGCCGCGCTGGGCGCGTGTTTCATGAAAAACGTTAACAAGTCCGTTCTCATCTGGTATAGCCCCGAAGAAATGTTTGCCTTGGTGGCCGACGTTGCAAGCTATCCCGAGTTTTTGCCATGGTGCTCCCACACCAAGGTGCTCGACCAGGATGAGCACGGCATGCTGGCCGAAGTGGGCATGTCCATGGGAGCCTTGAAGAAATCCTTTGTGACGCGCAATGTGCACGAAGGCAAGCGCAAGATCAGCATGCGTCTGGTCAAGGGGCCTTTTTCGCGCCTGGAAGGTCACTGGATTTTCCACCCCGTGGGCGATGGCACGCAGCGCGCTTGCAAGGTCGAGCTGCAGCTGGACTACGGCTTTGACAGCATGGCCATTGCCGCGTTGATCGGCCCCATCTTTGATCGTATTGCCAACTCCATGGTCGATGCTTTCATCAAACGCGCAGAAAAAGTTTACGGTTAAGAGACGCCATGCTGCAGATTGAAGTGGTATGGAGCGATGCCCAGGGGCAGGTGCACGAACGCTCGGTGCAGCTTGCACAGGATGCATGCTTGCAGGATGCCTTGACCGCGTGCCGCTTGACCTTGTCGCAGGACCAAGCCTGTGGGGTCTGGGGCCGTGTCAGGCCTTTGGAGCATGTATTGCGCGACGGTGATCGTGTCGAGCTGTACCAGCCGCTGAAGGTGGATCCGAAGGTGGCACGCCGGGAGCGTTTTGCTAAACAGGGCGCGCGCAGTGCAGGCCTGTTTGCCAGCCGCCGCGCCAACAGCAAGGCCGGTTATTGAAAGACGCCGCGCGGTAAATTCGTGCCCAGTGCGCTACGGACATGAAACCCGCGTAGTGTTGTGTCTGTCAAGGTTGGTGTCTGCTCACAAGGTTTATCGTCCAAGGACAAGACACACCATCGCTTGGCGAAGCTACAATCTTTCTTTTGGAGCCTTCACAATGCGCCTTCTCGGAAAAGCACTGACCTTTGACGACGTTCTGCTCGTTCCCGCCTACTCCGAAGTCCTGCCCAAGGACGTTTCTCTTTCCACCCAGTTCACGCGCAACATCACGTTGAACCTGCCCTTGGTTTCTGCAGCCATGGACACGGTGACGGAAGCGCGTTTGGCGATTGCCATTGCCCAAGAAGGCGGCATTGGCGTGATCCACAAGAACATGACAGCCCAGGAACAGGCGGCTGAAGTGTCCAAGGTCAAACGCCACGAATCCGGTGTGGTGCATGACCCCATCGTCATCACCCCCGAGCACACTGTGCTGCAAGTGCTGCAGCTGTCTGAAGAGCGTGGCATCTCGGGTTTCCCCGTGTGTGATGGCGGCAAGGTGGTCGGCATTGTGACCAGCCGCGATGTGCGTTTTGAGACACGCTATGACGTCAAGGTCAAAGAGATCATGACGCCCCGTGAAAAGCTCATCACCGTCAACGAAAAAGACGGCACGACCCCCGCGCAAGCCAAGGCCTTGCTGAACAAGCACAAGCTGGAGCGCTTGCTGGTCGTGAACGACGCCTTTGAACTCAAGGGTCTGATCACCGTCAAGGACATCAACAAGCAAACCAATTTCCCCAACGCCGCACGTGACTCCGCAGGTCGTCTGCGCGTGGCCGCTGCCGTGGGCGTGGGTGCTGGCACCGAAGAACGCGTCGAATTGCTGGCCAAGGCTGGTGTGGACGCCATTGTGGTGGACACTGCACACGGTCACTCCAAGGGTGTGATCGACCGCGTGCGCTGGGTCAAGCAGAACTATCCACAGATCGACGTCATCGGCGGCAACATCGCCACCGGCGCGGCTGCGCTGGCGCTGGTGGAAGCGGGCGCTGACGCGGTCAAGGTTGGTATCGGTCCTGGCTCCATCTGCACCACCCGTATCGTGGCAGGTGTGGGTGTGCCCCAGATCATGGCCATCGACAGCGTGGCGCAAGCCCTCAAGGGCACAGGCGTGCCTTTGATTGGTGACGGTGGCATCCGCTTCTCGGGTGATATCGCCAAGGCATTGGCTGCTGGCGCATCCACCATCATGATGGGCGGCATGTTTGCGGGCACCGAAGAAGCGCCTGGCGAAGTGATTCTGTACCAAGGCCGCTCGTACAAGAGCTACCGCGGCATGGGCTCCATCGGTGCCATGCAGCAAGGTTCTGCCGACCGCTATTTCCAGGAATCCTCCACTGGCAACCCCAACGCCGACAAGCTGGTGCCCGAAGGCATTGAAGGCCGTGTGCCTTACAAGGGTTCCATGGTTTCCATCGTCTACCAAATGGCAGGTGGTGTGCGCGCAGCCATGGGCTATTGCGGTTGCAAGACCATTGCCGAGATGAACGAAAAGGCCGAGTTTGTGGAAATCACCGCAGCCGGCATCCGTGAATCGCACGTGCACGATGTGCAAATCACCAAGGAAGCGCCGAACTACCGCGCAGATTAATTTCCCTGCCAAGAATCTGGCCAGCAACCAAATTTCTGGTCAGACTGCTAAAATCTGGTCTGAACTTCTGGTTCGGCCAGATTTTTTATTTCTACCTCATGCAATCTGTCGGTATCTACGAAGCCAAGACCCGCTTTTCTGCCTTGATCGAAATGGTCGAAGCAGGGGAGGAGGTGCGCATCACGCGCCACGGCAAGGAAGTGGTACGCATGTTGCCTGTGCGCCGCCGGCCGGTGATTACGGACGAGCAGATTGCCCGTGAGTTGGAACAAATTCAGGCCCTGCAGCAAACCATACAAGCACCAGCAGCTGCGAAAACCGCAGCGGACTTGCGCCAAGAAGGACGAAGCCACGCATGACAGCTTTTGTCCTGGACGCCTCTGTCACTTCTGCCTGGTTGCTGCCGGACCATGCCAGCACGCACACCCAGCGCCTTTACACCCGAATCCGCCGACATGAAGTCGATCCCCAAGCGCCCAATCTGTGGCAGTGGGAATGCGGCAATTTCATTGCCTCGGGCGTCAATAATGGGCGCATTCCGCAGACC
>JAEYRT010000129.1 GCA_023435325.1 Pseudomonadota bacterium
GCCGGCGTGGCCTTGGGGCCACTTCTGGCAGGGCTGCCGCTGCCCCCAACCGCCGAGGTGCCCGAGGCGATGCGGGGTGCGCAGTCGTACCCGAGTTGGAAGGCGTTGGCTGATGCGCTGGTGCCCGATGGCGAGGCAGCTCCCTCGCCCGGCGCCGCCTGATTTTTAGTTTTAGACACTGGCCCATTGTTAGGATTGCCTTCATGTCGTTCATTCGCTCTTTGATCCACATGCTGTGGATGGGCATTACCGTCATTCCCTATACCTTGCTGATCCTGCTGGTGCGCGTGGGCGGAGGCTCTCCCGCGCTGCGCTGGAAAATTGCGCGCGCCTGGCTCACGCTCAGCGTGGACAGCGCGCGCTGGTTCTGCGGTGTGAAGTACCGCGTGCAAGGCATGGAAAACCTGCCCACCGATGCGGGGCAGGGTGTGGTGCTGCTGTGCAAGCACCAGTCCACCTATGAAACTTTCTTGATGCCGGCCATCATGCCGCGCGCACTGGCCTATGTGTTCAAGAAGGAATTGCTGAGCATTCCTTTCTTCGGCTGGTCAATCGGCAGTCTGGACATGATCCACATCGACCGCAAGCACGGCTCGCGTGCCTTTCACAAGGTGGTCGAACAGGGCAAGCGTCTGCTGGCGCAGGGTATCTGGGTCATCATGTTCCCCGAAGGCACCCGCGTGGAGCGCGGCGAAACCGGTGAATACAAGACGGGTGCCACACGTCTGGCCATCATGACCGGCGTGCCCGTGGTGCCCATTGCCGTGACATCGGCCAAGTGCTGGCCGCGCAAGTCGTTCGTCAAAAAGCCCGGTGTGGTGGATGTGTCAATTGGCCCGATGATCGACAGCAAGGGCCGCAAGCACGAAGAGCTGATGGCGGAAGTGCAGGCCTGGATCGAAAGCGAAATGCGTCGCCTGGACCCGGACGCATATGCAGCGGCCGCCGTGGTTTCGAACGATCCGCCTGCCGCTTGAACCCCGCGCCCCTTTCCCACCCCCAGGCCACGCACACGACCGTTTTGGGCGATGACCGCGTGGCCTATCTACTGGTGCGCAGCAGTCGTCGCAGCGTTGGCCTGGAAGTGGGCGACAGCGGTCTGACCGTGCGCGCTCCTTTGCGGGCCAGCCTGAGCAGCATTGAAGCCGTGCTGCAGGAAAAGGCACGCTGGGTGCTGACCAAGCTGGGTGAGCGTGCCAACCGCAGTCAGCAAATCCCGCGCCTGCAGTGGCGCCATGGCGCGTTGCTGCCTTATCTGGGCGGCAATCTGCAATTGAACCTGCATCCCGCTGCGCCGCGTGGGGGCGAGCTGCTGGCCGTCGCCGAAGGTCGCTGGGTGCTGCACCTGCCTTTGGCCGTGGATGCGCCGCCAGCCAGTGTGCGTGCCCTGGTCCATGCCTGGTGGCTGCGCCATGCGCGCGCCTTGTTTACCGAGCGCCTGCAACGCTTTGCCCCCGGGCTGGGCGTGCAGTGGCGCAGCCTGCGCCTGTCCAATGCCCGCACACGCTGGGGCAGTGCGAAAAGCGACGGCAGCATCATGCTGAACTGGCGCCTGCTGCATTTTCGCCTGCCGGTGCTGGACTATGTGGTGATCCACGAGCTGGCCCATTTGCGTGTCATGGACCACAGCCCCCGTTTCTGGGCCGTGGTGGCTACGGCCTGTCCCGAATATGCGCAGCTGCGCGCAGAATTGCGCAGCGAACCGGCCCCTGAATGGGTGCTTTAAAAAGCAGAGCTGTTAAGGCAGATCGGCTATAGATTTCAGATAGATTTATATCTGAAATCGTTTTTGGTGAAGCCTCAAGTGCTCTCTTTTTTGTGATGCCCGACTGTGCGACACTGCAGCTTGTTTTGCGTGTTCGAGGAAACCAACCATGACAGCGCCCCAAGATTTCTCCGTGATTCCTGCCAGCGACTATGCAGGCGACATCCCCGCTCCCCTGGCCTGGCAATGGGTGCAGGCGGGTGAAGCCGTACTGATTGATGTGCGCACGGATGCAGAGCGTGCCTGGGTGGGGCAGGTGCCGGGCGCCGTACCCGTGCAGTGGAAGCTCTGGCCCGGCATGGGCAGCAATCCAGACTTTGATGCCCAACTGCAGGCTGCCGTACCTCAGGGCAAGAAGGCCGTGCTGCTGTGCCGCAGTGGCGTGCGCTCCATTGCAGCTGCCACACGCGCCGCACAGTTGGGTGTTGAGGCCTACAACATCCTCGAAGGCTTTGAAGGCGATCTGGACGCCAATGGCCACCGCGGCCAGCTCGGCGGCTGGCGCAAGCAGGGCCTGCCCTGGAAGCAATAAAACAAAAAGGCTCTGAAAGAGCCTTTTTTCTTGGTGCGCTGACCTGTTACAGCGCAGGAATGCGCAGTTTCTGGCCTGGATAGATCTTGTCAGGGTGGGTCAGCATGGGCTTGTTGGCCTCGAAGATCACAGGGTACTTGTTGGCATCGCCATAGTATTTCTTGGCAATGGCCGACAGCGTGTCGCCGCGCACCACGTCGTGGTATTGGGCTTCGGGCTCGGGGTTGGTCACGCTCATCTGGTTGTCCACGGCCGTCACGCTGGCCACGTTGCCGCAGCACAAGGTGACCTTTTCCTTGATCGCCTGGGTAGGCGCCTCGCCAGTCACCGTGACCTTGCCCTGGCTGCCGTCATAGCTGACCTTCAGACCGCTCACACCCAGATTCTGGACATTGATGTAGTTTTCGATGGCTGCGGCAGCCTTGGTGTTGAGCTCATCCTGTGAGGGCGCAGCCGCAGGTGTCGCTGCCTGAGCTTCCTTGCCGCCAAACAGCTTTTCGCCAGCTTCCTTGATGAAACTAAACAGACCCATTGTGTTCTCCTGAAAAAGTTGGTGACACCAAGCAATGTAAAGCCAAAGCTTCGCCTGGTGAGGACAGATATCTCCTACGTTCGAATTTTTGACAATTTTCTGGCCCAGGGAAACGGCCGTGCACGAACGTGTCATGTGGCACACATCTGCAACCATAAAAATCCTGATAATCGCGCACATGACTTTTTTGGCCATTGATATCGGCAACACCCGCTTGAAGTGGGCGATGTACGAGGCTCCGCATCCGGGTGCAGCCCTGCTTGCCCACGGAGCAGAGTTTCTGGAACATATTGAACGTCTGGCGGAAGGCCCCTGGAGCAAGCTGCCGACGCCCAGCTGCATGCTGGGCTGCGTCGTGGCCGGTGAAACTGCGCGTCGGCGGGTGCATGACCAGATCGAGCTGATGGTGGGCTGGGATTTCGAACCCCAGTGGGTGGTGCCTTCCCATGAGGAGGCCGGTGTCACCAATGGCTACGAGCACCCCCTGCGACTGGGCGCCGACCGCTGGGTTGCCATGATCGGTGCCCGCAATCACATTCTGCAGCGCGGCAATGAACGGCCACTGATCGTGGTGATGGTCGGCACGGCGGTGACAGTGGATGCACTGGATGCCAAAGGGCATTTTCTGGGTGGCCTCATCTTGCCGGGCCATGGCATCATGCTGCGCGCCCTGGAAAGTGGAACGGCAGGGCTGCACGTGCCTACCGGCGCGGTGACGCCTTTTCCCAAGAACACCAGCGATGCCCTGACCAGCGGCGGCACCTATGCGATTGCAGGCGCAGTGGAACGCATGTACCAGCATCTGTATCTGCATTGCAGCATGGAGCCAGCGTGCATCATGGCCGGTGGTGCCGGCTGGAAAATGGTGCCCAGCATGACACGCCCGTTCGAACTGGTGGACAACCTGATTTTTGAAGGCCTGCTGGTCATGGCGCAGCAGCGGTGGAAGTGACCGCCTGCAGCGTACGCGCCCACACCATTGACGCATTTGGTAGCGCCAACGCAGTGTCAACCAGGCATCATAATTGGCTCAATCTTTGATTCTTCTATTCCCATGATTCTTGTTACCGGCGGCGCAGGCTTTATCGGCGCGAATTTTGTTTTGGACTGGCTGGCTGCCACGGGTGAGCCGGTCGTGAATGTGGACGAGCTCACCTACGCCGGTAACTTGCAGAATCTGGCTTCGCTGCAAGGGGATGTACGCCACATCTTTGTGCAGGCCGATATCGGCGACAGTGCGGTCATCGGCCAGCTGCTGGCCCAGCACCCGGTGCGTGCCGTGGTGAACTTTGCGGCAGAAAGCCATGTGGACCGCTCCATTCACGGCCCAGAAGACTTCATCCAGACCAATGTGGTGGGCACCTTCCGTTTGCTCGAAGCCGTGCGTGCTTACTGGAATGGGCTGGAAGGTGAAACCAAAGCTAACTTCCGCTTTCTGCATGTCTCCACCGACGAGGTGTACGGCAGCTTGTCGCTGAGCGATCCAGCGTTCACGGAAGACTACAACTACGAACCCAACAGCCCGTACTCGGCGTCCAAGGCTGCATCGGATCATCTGGTGCGTGCCTGGCACCACAC
>JAEYRT010000133.1 GCA_023435325.1 Pseudomonadota bacterium
GTGAAGGCCACATAGATCAGTGCCGGAACGACCACGCCGCCCAGGGCTGCAATGATGGGCAGCATGGCTTGGCGCACATCGGACAGGGCGCCATTCACCATCTCACGCCGGATCTCCATGCCGACCACCAGAAAGAAGATGGTCATCAGCACGTCGTTGACGAAAAAGTGCAGATCCATGCTCCAGTTCCATGGGCCCAGCGTCAACGCCAGCGGCGCATGCCAGGTTGCAAAATAGCTGTCCGCCCAGGATGAATTGGCCCAGATCAGTGCGATGGCCGCAGCGATCAGCAGCACGATGCCGCTCATGGACTCGATGTGCAGCATGCGCACGAAGGCGGCAGAGGCTTTGCCGGTCGCCTGTTGCAGGGCCGGAATGCGTGGGCTGGGCGCAGGGAACTGCGGATGGAGGTTCTGAGGTGTGGAAGTGTGGTCGTGTGGCGGCATGGCGCTCCTTGTCGATAAAGACAACACCGTGCGCAGCCCTCCATCTTCCTCCCGCGCAGGGAGGAAACAAAGCGCGCCGCTCGATAGGCCGCGCGCAGGTGTGGCAGGGACGCACGTGTGCTGTGCGGCGCAGGCGGCCCGACCTGCGCTGAAAATCACCTGCCATCGCCACCGCATGTGGCGGGCACCCGCGCGCAGTGTACCCAAACTGCTCGTTTGCAGTCGGTGGTGATGCTGGCGCAAGCGTGTGGATATTCAAGAAAAAGAGCTATCAAGGCTTGTCTCATAAGCATTTCAATATGAAATCATTCTGAAAGCGTTGATATGCAAGTCTGAGCAGCTATTTTTTGTTTTAGCCTCCCAACAAAAAACCCCTGCGACACAGGGCACGCAGGGGTTGGATGCAGACCGTTCAGCAGTCGTTGCGGGTTTTATTGCCCCATGGACTCCTGCAAGGCCTTGAACGGATCATCGTCCGCGTGATCGGCACCGTTGCTGCCGTCCTCGGGGGAGAGGTAAGGATTGTCAAAATCCATGGGTGGAGGCATGGTGGCTTCCATCTGCTCGCGGATGGCGTCCAGATCGTATTCCACCTTTTCATCCAGGCCGCTGGAAACAATGCCGGGGAAGGCAATGATCAGGCCCACCATGATCAGCTGGATACACAGGAACGGAATCGCGCCCATGTAAATCTGCGTGGTGGTCACGGGGGCAATGCGCTTTTGGGTGATCTTGTCGGTGTATTCCTTGTCCGGTGCCACCGAGCGCAGGAAGAACAGCGCAAAACCAAACGGCGGGTGCATGAACGAGGTCTGCATGTTCACCGCCAGCAGCACACCAAACCAGATCAGGTCGATGCCCAGCTTGTCAGCCACGGGTGCCAGCAGCGGCACCACGATGAAGGACAGCTCGAAGAAGTCCAGGAAGAACGCCAGGATGAAGACCATCACGTTCACCAGGATCAGGAAGCCCAGCTGGCCGCCTGGCAGATCTGCCAGCAGATGTTCCACCCACAGCGGGCCGTCCACGCCCTGGAAAGTCAGGCCGAAGATGGTCGCACCAATCAGGATGAACATCACAAAGCACGACAGCTTGGTGGTGGCAGTCAACGCCTGCTTGAGCAACTGGAAGCTCAGGCGACCACGCAGCATGGCCATGACCAATGCGCCGATGGCACCCATGGCGCCGCCTTCGGTGGGTGTTGCAATGCCCAGGAAGATGGTGCCCAGCACCAGGAAGATCAGCAGCAGCGGAGGAATCAGCACGAAGGTGACTTTTTCAGCCACTTGCGACAGCAGGCCCATGCCGGTGATGCGGTTGATGGAGGCCGCCACAAAGGCCAGCGCCACGCCGAAGCACATCGAGAACACAATGGTTTCGTCTTTGGCGACGTTCTCCACCACTTCACCGGTGAACCACTCGTGGATCAGCGTCATGTTTTGGGCTGCGTACACCGACACGCCCACGCACAGAGCCGTCAGCACGAGCAGGGAGGTCAGGCCGCTGGAGCCGTCTTTCTCTTTCAGGCTGCGCGCCTCTGGGGGCAGGGCAGGCACCATGCTGGGCTTGAAGAAGGCCAGCAGGAAGATGAACAGCATGTAAAAGCCCACCAGCATGAAGCCGGGGATGAAGGCGCCCTTGTACATATCGCCCACGCTGCGGCCCAGCTGGTCGGCCAGAATGATCAGCACCAGCGATGGCGGAATGATCTGCGCCAGCGTGCCGGATGCGGCAATCACGCCCGAGGCCACGCGGCGGTCATAACCGTAGCGCAGCATGATGGGCAGCGAGATCAGGCCCATCGAGATCACGGAAGCCGCCACCACGCCTGTGGTGGCCGCCAGCATGGCGCCCACCAGAATCACGGCAATGGCCACGCCACCGCGGATGGGGCCGAACAGCTGGCCCACGGTGTCCAGCAAATCTTCGGCCATGCCGCTGCGCTCAAGAATCAGCCCCATGAGCGTGAAGAACGGAATGGCCAGCATGGTTTCGTTTTGCATGATGCCGAAGATGCGCAGCGGCATGGCTTGCAGCAGTGCTTCTGGCAGTACGTTCAACTCGATACCGATGACGGCAAAGAACAGGCCGCAGGCGCCCAGACTGAATGCCACTGGGAAACCCAGCAGCAAAAAGCAGATCAGGCCCGCGAACATGATCGGGGCCATGTTGTTGGCAATGAATTCCATTTGGTGTCTCCCTGCGGCGCTTAAACGCTCTTGGCAGCGTTGCGCGCTGCTTCTTCTTCGGCCTTGCGGATGGCTTCGGCCAGCTCTTCCTCGGCGGATTTGGCGACGATTTTCACGGTCGGGTCGTCAATCAGGCCCATCAGGAACGCAATGCGCTTGATCAGCTCGGACCAGCCTTGCAGCAGCAGCAGGCCAAAACCCAGCGGCATCATCAGATAGACGGGCCAGCGGATCAGGCCACCTGCGTTGCTCGACATCTCGCCCGTGTTCCAGGCCTGCACAAAGAAAGGCACGCCGTAATACAGCACGATCAGGCACATGGGGGTGAGGAACAGCGCAAAACCCAGCACATCGATCCATACGCGCGTGCGCAGCGACAGCTTGGCATTGATCACGTCCACCTTGACGTGTTCTTTTTCCAGCAAGGTGTAGCCGGCAGCCAGCAAAAAGGATGCGGCAAAAAAGTACCACTGCACTTCCAGAAAGGCGTTGGAGCTGGTGTTGAATACCTTTCGCACCACAGCGTTGACGCCGCTGATGATGGTGGCCGCAAAAATCAGCCAGATGACATATTTGCCGACCCAGGCATTGAGCCGGTCGATCCCCCGTGAGAGTCTTAAAAGTGCTTGCATGGTGTCTCCAAAAAGCGCGGTGTGGCTGCGGTTGTAGCCATAGCGTGTGGCCATGACCATCCCCTTGCCTTGTAGAAATGCACAGTCGCGCGATTCTACGGAGACACTTTGTCACTTGCTGACGGGTTTGTGACGGAGCGCCGCAAAACCAGTTTTTTAATGTTTTTTGACTGCTGGATACAGGGTTTTCACTAGGTTTTGCTAGGGCTACCCATAGGC
>JAEYRT010000147.1 GCA_023435325.1 Pseudomonadota bacterium
AACCTGATCTGGTCGGCGAAGCCAAGGCCGTGATCGACGCCATGGCCGCGCGCGGCGCCGATGTGCCCGTGCCCACCGATGTGGTGACTGCAAAGGTTTTTGCTGTCGATGCGCCTGCCACCGTGAAAAAGGCCACCGAAGTCGAAGACGACGACATGATTCTGGACATCGGCCCTGAAACTGCCGCCAAGCTGGCCGAGCAGCTGAAGAAAGCCGGCACCATCGTCTGGAACGGCCCCGTGGGCGTGTTTGAGTTTGACCAGTTCGCCAACGGCACCAAGACCATCGCGGCGGCGATTGCCGAGTCGCCCGCCTTCAGCATTGCCGGCGGCGGAGACACCCTGGCTGCCATTGCCAAGTACGGTATCGAAGACAAGGTGGGCTATATCTCCACCGGCGGCGGCGCATTCCTGGAAGTGCTGGAAGGCAAGACCCTGCCTGCCTTTGAAATCCTGCAAAAGCGCGCCAACGGATAATTCCGTTCAAAGTCTAGTGTGCCTCCAGCGCTTGCCCTACAAGCGCTGGTAGCTATAAAAAACCGCAGAGCCCTGGCCTGCGGTTTTTTTTTGTCTTCCTGGGGCTGGAATCAGCTCAGCACAAAAGTGCCGCCGATCCACGCCAGATACGCCAGCACGCCAAAGTACACCACCGTGAGGATGTGGCCCAGGTATCCCAGCAGCACGAACACCCCATCGCGCTGCATCATGCCTACCGTCAGCAGCAAGATGCCCACAGCGGGCACGGTGTTGGAAAACGGAATCAAGCCCAGCGGAGCCATCAGCAGCAAACCGCCAAACATCAGCACGGCACTGTTCAGGCGCTGCATGGGCGCTGTTGTCAGCCCTGTCCAGCGCGGACGCAACCAGCGATCCAGCTTGCCCACAATGTTCACACCTTTGCGCAGCACGGGCTTGAGCTTCTGGGCATCCATGCCTTTATCCAGAATGCGCTGTGGCAGCCACGGCAGACGGTTCAGAAACAGCGCAAAAGCCAGCAGCACAATCGCCGCACCAAACACGGTGGACACACCAGGAATCGACACCGGAATCAAAAACGGCAGACAGGCAATCGCGCAGACCATGAGCATGCCTTCGCGCCCGCAGCGCTCCAGCAATTCACGCAAGGTGATGGTTTCGCCTTGAATACCATCAATGATGGAGGTGAGCAGTTGGCTCAGCATGCAAATCTTTCTCAATCAATAGAGCGGTTGCTCTTGTTTTTATACGGCTTTTGAACGCGCAGGCCACAGCACCGAGGCAATAGCCAAAACCATCAATGCTACCGCTGTCCAGTCCTGCCAATGCAGCACTTCGCCCAGCCACCAGGCACCGCTGAAGACGCCCAACACGGGGATCAGCATCACGCTCAGGGTGGATGCTACGGGGGGCAGACTGCGGGCCAGCACAAACCACACCACCTGGGCAAAGCCTACGACCAGCAGGCCGTTGAACAAAATCGTGCTCCATGCCACGGCATCTGGGGCATGCCACAGGTGGCTCTCTCCTATCCAGGCGCCTAGCGACAGCACCACGGCGGTGATCAGCATCATCCAGAAGGCCAGCACCAGCAGCGGCACAGGCAAACTGGCCCGACGCAGCAATTGCGTGCCAATGGCCCAGCACAAGGCGGCGAACACAATCATGAGTGCGCCTTGGGGGCGGCCTTCCAAGGCGCCAAATTCATGCCACAACAACAGCACTACCCCCAGCAGGGCCGCACCGACACCCGCCCATGCCCGACCTGCCAGGCGCTCGCGCCACACCAGGCTGCCCAGTACGGCCGAAAAGATTGGCATGGTGTAGCCCAGGATGGCGGCACGTCCGCTGGACACCATGGGAATGGACACAATCACCAAGCAGTGCCAGAACACCATATTGAACAGCGTGAGCTTGGCCACCGTACCCCAGAACGGACGCGGTATGGACATGGGCAGGCCTTGCACGCGCAGCACCACACCGACCACGGCCACGCCTAACCACATCGACAGGCCGCGAAAGCTCAGCGGTGGGAAGTGCATCCCCCCCAGCTTCATGATGGGCCAGTTCACTCCCCAGATCAGTGTCAGCAAAACCAAGAGGATGAGTTGTCGGGGGGTAAAAGCAGGCATAAGGCGTAGATTGTGCCTGCCACCTACAATTGCTGCTCATGACTTTTCTCGACATGCTGCGCGACGCGTCCACGCGCAACAACTCCATGCTGTGCGTGGGGCTGGACCCAGAGCCTTCCAAGTTCCCCGCAGCCATGCGCGGCGATGCTTCCAAGATCTTTGATTTCTGCGCGGCCATTGTCGATGCCACCCATGATCTGGTGAACAGCTTCAAGCCCCAGATCGCCTACTTCGCCGCCCATCGCGCTGAAGACCAGCTGGAGAAGCTGATGGCGCACATGCGCCAGGTGGCGCCCCATGTTCCTGTGATTTTGGATGCCAAGCGCGGCGATATCGGCTCTACCGCCGAGCAGTACGCCAAAGAAGCTTTTGAGCGCTACGGTGCCGATGCCGTGACGCTGTCGCCTTTCATGGGCTTTGACTCCATCACGCCGTATCTGAAGTACGAAGGCAAGGGCGCCTTCTTGCTGTGCCGCACCTCCAACCCCGGCGGCGACGATCTGCAGGCGCAGGTACTGGCCGATGTGCCCGGCCAACCGCATATGTTTGAACACGTGGCCAAGCTGGCCCAAGGCCCTTGGAACACCAATGGCCAGCTCGGCCTGGTGGTGGGAGCGACCCGTCCGCATGAGATTGAGCGTGTGCGCGCTGTGGCCCCGACCCTGCCCCTGCTGATCCCCGGCGTGGGCGCACAGGGCGGGGACGCCGTGGCCACCGTGAAGGCGGCCCGCATTGGTGGTGGCCCCATCATCATCAACTCCTCACGCGCCGTGCTGTATGCCTCTCAAGGAGAAGACTTTGCGGTGGCTGCACGCCAGGCAGCCATGGAAACACGCGAGACGCTGAACCAGGCTGCCAGCGCAGCATAAAAAGCACAGCGTTCCACCTCATGAGAACCCACAGGCGCTCGGGCCTGTGGGTTTTTTGTTGCAGCACATCGGTCTGTTTTCTGGTCTGCACAGACAAAAACGCACAGTCGTTCGTTTTTTTTCTCAAAAAGCTACTTATTTGTAGCAAAACCTAGGGTTTGCACAGAGACGCGCTTTTTTTACCTCCCTACACAATCCTGACAAAGGGCATAGACCCTGGGCATGGGGAGGAGTGCCATCCGCCGCCGTGCCTGTGTTTTTCACCTAAGTAACAACGGCGTTGAGCGGAGACAAAGCATGAGTGAGCGTCCATGGTTGGCGGCCTACCCTGAAGGCGTACCTACAGACATCGACCCCAGCAAGTACCACTCTTTGGTGGACTTGATGGAGCAGGCCTTCAAGGCTTATGCCCCACGCTCTGCGTATGCCTTCATGGGCAAGGATGTCAGCTTCGGCGACATCGACCAGCAAAGCCAAATTTTTGCTGCCTATCTGCAGTCGTTGGGGCTGCAGCAGGGGGATCGTGTGGCCATCATGATGCCCAATGTGCCCCAGTACCCTGTGACCGTGGCTGCCATCCTGCGTGCGGGATTTGTGGTGGTGAACGTCAACCCCCTGTACACGGCACGCGAGCTGGAACATCAGCTCAAGGACTCGGGGGCCAAGGCCATTGTCATCATCGAGAACTTCGCCCACACGCTGCAGCAATGCATGGCCAGCACCCCCGTGCAGCATGTTGTGCTGTGCTCCATGGGCGATGCGCTGGGAACGCTCAAGGGCGGTCTGGTCAACTATGTGGTGCGCAACGTCAAGAAGATGGTGCCTGCCTTCGATCTGCCCAAGGCTGTGCGTTACAAGGATGCGCTGCGCCAGGGCAGGGGGGCTGCGTTTCACAAGCCTTCCATCGGCCCCAACGACATTGCCGTGCTGCAGTACACCGGCGGCACTACAGGGGTGAGCAAGGGGGCGGTATTGCTGCACCGCAACATCATTGCCAACACCTTGCAGTGCGAGGCATGGTTCAATCCGGTGCTGGATGCCATCCGCAAAAACGGGGAGCAAGTCACCAGTGTGTGCGCCCTGCCGCTCTATCACATCTTCGCTTTCACGGTGAACATGATGCTGGCCATGCACACCGGGGGCAAGAACATCTTGATTCCCAATCCGCGTGACCTGGCGGGCACGCTCAAAGAGCTGTCCAAGCACAAGTTCCACAGCTTCCCTGCGGTGAACACCTTGTTCAACGGTCTGGCACACCACCCTGACTTTCAAACCGTGGACTGGAGCCACCTCAAGGTGTCGGTCGGGGGCGGCATGGCAGTGCAAGGCGCGGTGGCCAAGCTGTGGCTGGAAAAAACCGGTTGCCCGATTGTGGAAGGTTACGGGCTGTCGGAAACCAGTCCGGTGGTCAGCTGCAATCCGGTGACTGCCAAGGAATTCACCGGCACGATCGGTGTGCCCAATCCGAGTACCTACGTCAAGCTGGTGGGCGATGATGGCCAGGACGTGACGGAAGCGGGCAAGCCCGGCGAGATCGCCGTCAAGG
>JAEYRT010000188.1 GCA_023435325.1 Pseudomonadota bacterium
GGCCAGATGCGTTGCATCAGCGCGCCGCAGGCCCGGCCGGTTTCCAGCTCCTGCCCGGGCGTGGGCTTGATTTCCACATTCAAGTCCAGATGGTTGGCCAAGCACCAGCGGGCCAGCGCTTCCAAGGTGGGCAGGGCCTCGCCTGCGTAAGCGCGCGAGTGCCAGCTGCCCGCATCGAGCTGGGCGATCTCGCCCATGGTCAGCTCGGCGCCAACGCCATGGCCATTGGTGGTGCGCTCCAGCGTTGCGTCGTGCATCAGAAACAGCACGCCGTCCTTGCTGAGTTTGGCGTCGCATTCAAAGCAGCGATAGCCATGCAAAGCGCCCAGGCGAAAGGCGCTCATGGTGTTTTCAGGGGCCAGCTTGCCAGCGCCACGGTGGGCCACCCAGCGGGGATAGGGCCAGGGTTTCAAAGCAGTAGTCATTGTGAATGTACAAACTATGCGGTCATGAAAAAAGCGCCACCAGCAAGGCTGGGGCGCTTGGTATTTTTAAGGAGCGGGACATAACTCCGAGGGTTGCGTACGCAAAAGCGAAGCGGTGCTGCCTGGGCGCTGGATCGCAGACTGTGGCAGTGCTACGGCAAGGGCCGGCAGCAATGGCAGCATTTGTGTACGCAGTCCTTTTTAAACGCGCTTGCCGGTTTCGGCGTTGAACCAGTGCAAACGGTCCTGGCGGGCCCAGATCTGCGCGGTCTCACCAGGTTTGGGGAAGGGCTTGCCTTCTTCCACGCGCACGGTCACGTCTTCGTCGCCCACCTTGCCGTACAGCAGGCGCTCAGCGCCCAGCAGTTCCACGGTTTCCACGCGGAAAGGCACGCCACCGGTTTCCACCAGGTCGATGTGTTCAGGGCGGATACCCAGGATCAGGCCGGGCTTGCCGTTGGGCGAGTGCTTCAGCATGTTCATGGGATGCGAGCCGATGAAGCTGGCCACAAAGGTCGAAGCGGGGGTGTGGTAGACCTCTTCAGGCGTACCGAACTGCTCGACGTTGCCGCCGTTCATCACCACCATGCGCTGGGCCAGCGTCATCGCTTCCACTTGGTCGTGGGTCACGAACAGCGAAGTAATGCCCAGCTCGGCGTGCAGCTTCTGGATTTCCAGACGGGTCTGGCCGCGCAGCTTGGCGTCCAGGTTGGACAGTGGCTCGTCAAACAGGAACACCTGTGGCTGGCGAACAATCGCACGGCCCATGGCCACGCGCTGGCGCTGACCGCCGGACAGCTGGCGGGGCTTGCGGTCGAGCAGGTGGCTCAGTTCCAGAATCTTGGCGGCCTTGTCCACGCGGCGCTTGATTTCGTCTTCCGGCACCTTGGCGAGCTTCAGGCCATAGGCCATGTTCTCGTAGTTGCTCATGTGCGGATACAGCGCGTAGTTCTGGAACACCATGGCGATGTTGCGCTTGGCGGGTTCCAGATCGTTGACCTTCTTGTCGCCGATGATCAGATCACCTTCGGTGATTTCTTCCAGGCCGGCAATCATGCGCAGCAAGGTGGACTTGCCGCAGCCCGAGGGGCCAACCAGCACGATGAATTCGCCGTCCTTGATTTCGACGTTGATGCCGTGGATGACGGGCACGGCAGCCTTGCCTGTGCCGTAGCGCTTAACGATGTTCTTTAAAGAGATGGATGCCATGACAGGTCTTCCAAGTATTCGTTCAATGGGTCAAAAGAAGGTGGAATGGGGCTGTGGAGAGAAACTTACTTCTCGGTATCCACCAAGCCTTTGACAAACCACTTTTGCATCAGGATCACCACCAGGGTGGGCGGCAACATCGCCAGGATGGCGGTGGCCATCACGATGTTCCAGTCCACAGCAGCTTCGCCGCCAGCCAGCATGCGCTTGATACCGATCACCACGGGGTACATGTCTTCCGAGGTGGTCATCAACAGCGGCCACAGGTACTGGTTCCAGCCATAGATGAACTGGATCACGAACAGGGCGGCAATCGAGGTCTTGGACAGGGGCACCAAGATGTCCTTGAAGAAGCGCATGGCGCCTGCACCGTCGATGCGTGCGGCTTCCACCAGCTCATCCGGCACGGTCAGGAAGAACTGACGGAACAGGAAGGTGGCCGTGGCCGAAGCGATCAGCGGCAGGGTCAGACCTGCGTAGCTGTTGAGCAGACCCAGGTCCGCCACCACCTTGTAAGTCGGCAGGATACGCACTTCCACGGGCAGCATCAGGGTCAGGAAAATGGCCCAGAAGCACAGCATCTTGAAGGGGAAGCGGAAGTACACGATCGCAAACGCCGACAGCAGCGAGATGGCGATCTTGCCCACGGTGATGACAATCGCCACCACAAAGCTCACCCACATCATGTGCACGACGTTGGTGTTGGAGCCCAGCTTGCCGGAGCCAAACAGGGCAGCCTTGTAGTTCTCCCACATTTCAGCGCCGGGCAGCAGCGGCATGGGCGACTGCACGATGGCATCGGCCGTGTGGGTGGAAGCGATCAGCGCCAGATACAGCGGGAAGGCCACGATGGCCACGCCGAAGATGAGTACGGCGTGCGACAAGATATTGAGCCAGGGATTACGGTCAACCATGATCAGTACTGCACTTTCTTTTCAACATAGCGGAACTGGATCACGGTCAAGACCACCACGATACACATCAGGATCACGGACTGGGCCGCGGAGCCGCCAAGATCCAGCGCCTTGAAGCCGTCCTGGTACACCTTGTAAACCAGAATCGATGTCGACTGGCCTGGGCCACCTTGCGTTGCTGCGTCAATGATGCCGAAGGTGTCAAAGAAGGCGTAAACGATGTTGATCACCAGCAGGAAGAACGTCGTGGGCGACAGCAGTGGCAACTGGATGTTCCAGAAGCGGCGCCATGGGCCGGCACCGTCAATCGAAGCCGCTTCAATCAGCGCCTTAGGAATAGATTGCAAACCTGCCAGGAAGAACAGGAAGTTGTAGGAGATCTGTTTCCACACCGAGGCAATCACCACCAGCGCCATGGCCTGGTTGTCATTCATCAGGTGGTTCCATTCGTAGCCCAGCTTGCCCAGGTAGTAGGTGACCACGCCAATCGAGGGCGAGAACATGAACACCCACAGCACGCCGGCAATCACCGGAGCCACGGCATAAGGCACGATCAGCAAGGTCTTGTAGACCATGGCAAAGCGGATGATGCGGTCGGCAAAGATGGCCAGCACCAGGGAAACCGCAATACCGACACCGGCCACCAAGATGGAGAACAGGGCCGTGCGCTGGAAGGAGTTCAGATAGGTGTCGTCATCCAGCAGGTTTCGGAAGTTGTCTAATCCGACCCATTCGGTCGAAAGGCCGAACGCATCTTCCATTTGGAAGGACTGGAGCACGGCTTGGCCGGCTGGCCAGAAAAAGAAGATGCCGATGATGAGCAACTGGGGTGCAATCAGCACCCAAGGCAGCCATCCTGAGCGGAAAAGTACGCGTTTTTCCATGATGGGTCACAAAATAAAAAACCGCCGGGGTCGAATCAA
>JAEYRT010000214.1 GCA_023435325.1 Pseudomonadota bacterium
AGCCGCCCTTTCGGGACGATGCTGGATGTCTCGGCCCATGGCTATGAATGGGTGAACCACTCCATGCAGCCGACCCGACTGCCCAGCCAGGACTTTCGCATCTGGATTGGGGGCGAACCTGGCAAGCCCCTGGAAGGCAAGGACGTTTGCACCCAGCCCTATCGCGCCAGCGTGTTCAACATCTCGGCCATGAGTTTTGGCGCCCTCTCGGCCAATGCCATCCTGGCCTTGAACCTGGGCGCCCGCACGGGCGGCTTTGCCCATGACACGGGGGAAGGTTCCATCAGCCAATACCACCGTGTGCATGGCGGAGACCTCATCTGGCAGGTGGCTTCCGGTTATTTTGGCTGCCGTCATCCGGACGGCAGCTTCAGCGAAGAGCGTTTTGTGGAAAACGCGCTGGACCCGCAGGTCAAGATGATCGAAATCAAGCTCAGCCAGGGCGCCAAGCCCGGTCATGGCGGCATGTTGCTGGGCCCCAAGGTCACCCCCGAAATCGCTGCTGCACGCGGCATTCCGGTGGGCATTGACTGCATCAGCCCCTCCAGCCACAGCGCCTTTGGCACACCGATAGAGATGATGCAGTTTCTGGCCAGACTGCGGCACCTGTCGGGCGGCAAGCCGGTGGGCCTGAAGTTGTGCGTGGGTCACCCCTGGGAATGGTTTGCCATGGTCAAGGCCATGATGGAAACCGACATCACGCCCGACTTCATCGTCGTGGACGGTGCCGAAGGCGGCACGGGCGCGGCACCCGTGGAGTTCACCGACCACGTGGGTGTGCCGCTGCAAGAAGGCCTGCTGCTGGTGCACAACACCTTGGTTGGCGTCAATCTGCGCCATCGCGTACAGATTGGTGCGGCAGGCAAGGTCATCACGGCATTCGACATTGCCCGCATGATGGCGCTGGGGGCCGACTGGTGCAATTCCGGGCGCGGCTTCATGCTGGCGCTGGGCTGCATCCAGGCACAGACCTGCCACACCGGCCTTTGCCCCACGGGCGTTACCACCCAGGACCCGCTGCGCCAGCAAGCCCTGGTCGTGCCGGACAAAGGCACGCGAGTGGCCAACTATCACCGCAGCACCATGCATGCGCTCAAGGAGCTGGTGCAGGCAGCAGGTCTGTACCACCCCGGAGAAATCACCGCCCACCACATCGTGCGACGCACCGATGACTCCAAGGTCCACCAACTGGCCAACACCATTTTGCGGGTCGAACCCGGCGCCCTGCTCGGGCCGCTGGACGAGCAGCACAATGTGTTCAAGATGTACTGGCACCTGGCCAGCGCGCAATCTTTCGGCATCGTCCAGCCGCCACTGCGACCTTCAGCAAAGGCAGGCAGGGAACAGGGCACAATCGCGTGACCATGCGCAGGGCCTGCCCCTGCCGTCCTGCCCGAACTCCAACCCCGTGCCTGTGCCTGTGCCCGCTTCTACCGCTCCTGTTGATTACGACGCCTTTCTTCAGACCCACGTGCTGAGCCAGCCGCACAGCGTGATGCGCTATCACACCGACACCGAAACGCTGTGGGTCAAACGCGCAGGCGCCCTCAACCCGGCCTGGCGTTATCGCGCCCTGGGGGCATTGGCCAAAGCATTGCGGGTGCCGGTGCTCAGCCCGGTGCCCAATCCCGGTGGTCGTGTGGCCGTCGCCACGGAAGTGCGCCGCCTGCAGGACTTTGCCGCCCGCGGCCTGCGCGTTCCGCAGGTGCTGGCAGTTCACGACGATGGCTTTCTGATGCGCCATCTGGGCGCTCCCGGCCAGAGCACTCCGAGTCTGGGCAACGAAATGGAAACCGCGCTCCCGCGTGGCACCGCAGCCGTGCTGGCGCTGTGGAAACAAGGGCTGCAGGCCATCAGCAAGGTGCACAAGGCAGGCACGACCTTGAGCCAGGCTTTTGCACGCAATCTGGTGCGCTGCCCCGATGGCGTGATTGGCTATATCGACTTTGAAGACGACCCGGCCGCCTACCTGCCGCTGCCCGTGTGTCAGGCCCGTGATGCCTTGTGCTATGCACATTCGACCGCCTGGATTCTGGCGCAGGCCGAAGCCCTGCCTGAAGCACGCAAGCTCTGGCAGGCCTGGCTGCAAACCCTCGCCCCCGAAACACGCAGCGTGCTGCAGCAATCCCTGGCACGCATGTCCTGGGCCGGACGCCTGCCTCTGAGCCACCAACTCGGGCGCGATGCACAGCGCATTCGCATGGCTTTCGAGCTGCTGCACGGCCACCGTTGACCCTGCAAAAAAGAAAGCAGCCAGCGCTTGATGCACTTGATTTCCAAAGAAGTTTCTATCCGAAAACCTTGAATAGCAAACGTCTGCAGCTCTTTTTATAGAAGCACCCTTCGTATACACACCTGACTGATTGAATGCAGGCTGCCGAAAGCTGGCACCAGCCCTAGGGTTTTCATCCAGTGGTAATATTCACCCCTCTCTGCTGCAGACGTAGCAGACGATTTCAGAATTACCGCGAGGTGGAGCAGTCTGGTAGCTCGTTGGGCTCATAACCCAAAGGTCGTTGGTTCAAATCCGGCCCTCGCAACCACATCAAAAAGCCTTGGTGAATCCATGTTCACCAAGGCTTTTTTCTTGTCTATTTCTGCAGCTACCAGAAACATCCAACACGCTACAACACCGCATGCCTGCTTGCTTTCAGCACTGAACACCACTGCTTGAGGCTAAGAATTTACAGGCTACTGCCACACCTTTCCCGCCACTGGATCAATGAATTTTTACAGCCAAAAAATTAGCCAGCACAAGCTGGCTTTTTTGCGTTGTGTCGACCTTTGTGACGAGGGTTGTGTTGATTTCCACCCAGAAGTGACCCACTAGCCCCCGGTTTTTCCATCTCAATCTGACCCACGCATTAACCCTAGCCTGCTGCTTTCTTGTGCAGCAGGAGAGCAGGAGTGATTGACGTGGCTACTTTGAGTGTCATCCGGCGCTGGGCTCTGCGTGAGCACCTATCCATCCGAGAGATCGCCCGCAGAACTGGGCTTTCTCGCAATACCATCCGCAAGTATTTGCGCTCTGACGTTGTGCAGCCTCAACTTGCACAGCGCACCATCGCCACCAAGCTCGACCCCTTCGCCAGCAAACTCTCGGGCTGGCTGCGCACAGAAGCCAACCGCTCTCGTAAGCAGCGGCGCACGATCAAGCAGATGTTTCTGGACTTGGAGGCGTTGGGCTACACCGGCTCCTACAACCGAGTCGCTGCCTTTGCCAGAGTATGGAAGGCTCAGTGTCATGTGGCGGAGCAGACATCAGGGCGAGGCGTTTTTGTGCCCCTGGTCTTCGGCGCTGGAGAAGCCTTCCAGTTTGATTGGAGCGAGGATTGGGCTGTCATTGCGGGTGTACGCACCAAGCTGCAAG
>JAEYRT010000251.1 GCA_023435325.1 Pseudomonadota bacterium
CCTCGGGGGTTTCCAGGTCCAGTGGTTCCCCATCCTTGGTGGACATGGCACTTTTGCCAAAGCCGGGGAGCTGCAACTCTTTCGCCAAAGCAAACACAAAGGTCTCAAAGCTCACAGGGCGGCCCTGCGCCGTTTTGACCGTGGCAGCTTCCACCGTGGGCCAGCGCACCGTACTGCTCTTGGCGACCACGTCCGCCCATGGCGCGCCAATCCCCCAGCTTTCATACGTGACGGTATCGGGCACGATGTAATCGGCCAGCGCCGAAGTCTCGTTGATGAACGGATCGACAGAAACGAACAAAGGCAGTTTCTTCGGGTCCTTCAACGCGCCCACCAAGGTGTTATCGAAACCGCAGATCGAATACACGGGGTTGCTCATGTGGTTGATCCACGCCTTTACCGGGTAGGGATAGCCCAGCAAACCCGCAGCCAACATTTCACTGCTCAAACCACCTGGCGCGGGATACCAGGGCGCTTTGGCGGGGTAGGGATTCTCACCGGCCTCTTTCTTGCGCCGGAACTCGCTGGTCTTCTCATAAGGAAAGCGTGTGCGCGACAGTGCCACACCACTGGCCTTGACGGCCCCCTTGAACTGCGCAAAGTTGTAGCGAGGGCCGGGACCGAAGGGGCCAAAAGGACCGGCATCCAGCACCCAGCCACCCTTGACGTTCAGGTTGCCGATCAGGTTATTGAGCATGGCGATGGCAAAGGCCGTGTAAAAGCCCGAACCATTCATGGTGCCGCCCTGCGAATTCGCGACTGCCTGCTTGCCATGGCTTGTGAACTCCTTGGCCAAGGCTTCAATTTCTGCAACAGGCACCCCGCATTCCGCGGCGTATTCCTCCAGGGTCATGCGCTGCGCTTCTGTCCGCAGCTTCACAAATGCAGAGCACACAGCCACAGGCACCGATGCTTGCGTCGCGCTCTCTGCCTGCAGGGGAGTGAACATGCGCTCCACGATCAGCTCGGCAGGCGTGGCAACGGTGTGCGGCACCAGACTGCCGTCGGCCAGCTGCACCACATACACGTCTTCGGCAGGTGTTTTTTCATCGACCGGCTCCGGCATGGGCAAACCGATGTCTGCGCCACGCAGGAATTGTCCATAGCGCGGATGCTTGGGGTCGTTGATAAGCAAATGGGTCGCATTGCTCCAGCTCGCTTCGCCTGCGGCCGCCATGGCCACAGGACCGGGTTGTGTCAGGAACTGACGGTCGTAGCGCTCGTTTTCGATGATCCAGCGGATCATGCCCATCACCAAAGCCAAGTCAGTTGCGGGCTTGATGGGCAGCCAGCGGTTGTTATCACCGGAGGCATAGCTGGAGGAAGTCGGCAGCAGCGGTGAGACCACCACGTACTGGTAGGTTCTGGCATCGCGTGTGCGAGCCTCCGACAGCTCTCGACCTTGGCGCTGGAAAGGATTGCCCGCCTGCGCCGGGGCCGTGCCTATGAACAAGCCAAAACGCGAGTTCTGCCAATCCGGTTTGCCATGGGGCATGCCGGGAATATCACCCAAAGCCGCAGCAGTGCCCACACGGTAGGTTTGGCTGCAATATGCACCGTGGTTAGAGACGTTGACTGTGCCAAACGCCTGGCGTGCAAATCGGTTGATCAAAGGCGTGCGGCCTTCATTCGCCGAATCGGTCACCAGCAACTGGTTGGACTTGGGGCCATATTCTGGATTGGCCTCGTCGATCAGCGTTTTGACATCGCGAATGGCAGCCAACCCATCCACATGGCCTTCGCCAAACAAATTGCCACCCGCACAAATTTCTTTCACCAATTGCTCGAGCGAAATGCTTTGCCACTGCCCCGAGCCACGAGGACCGACGCGCTTGAGCGGAGTCAGCACACGATGGGGTGCCGTCTGGTGGGCGAGCATCGACGAACCGCGGGCACAGCTGGTGGCACGCCCTTCCAGACCATTGTCGCCACCCAGCATGGCATAGACCTCGCGTACGGGGGTCTCCATGGGTGCTGGATGGGTCGTTGCCAGGGGGTGATAGGGATTACCGGCAATGCGAATGATTTTGTTGCTTTCCGTGTCCACACGCACACGCACGCCGCACTGCGACCAACACCCCAGGCAGCTTGAAGGACTGACCACCTGTCCAGGCTGTGTTGTCAGCTGGCCGGTCACAGGGTCAATGCGAAACTCCGGCTGCAGTGAGTTGCCACGGGTGGCACTGGCGGTGGATGTGCCCGATGTGCCATCCATCAACCCTTTGGCACCACGTGCCACGGTTTGCCCGTAACCGGCAGCAAAAGCGGCCAAACCACCAGCCACGGCACCGCCACGCAGCAGCATGCGTCGGCGTGCCACATCAGTATCTTTGGATTGTTCGGGAATGTGTTTTTTGTCTGTCATTTTTGCCCTTTCAGGGCAGGCACCAGCATTTTTTAATAGCTGCCAATGCCCGTCAGCATTACGTTAAAGGCCAATTTCTTTCAAATATTCAGGCATGTGCTGCAGCACGAGTGCCGGTGCTGCGGGCGGGGAACACCTCCAGCGCCCAGGTCACCATGGCCACCAGTGCCACACACAAACCCGCCACACCCACCATGCCCATCAGGCCATCACCACCCAAAGGCATGTGGTAGAGGTACAGGCCTGCGCCAAATTTGGGGACACCCTGCACCCCCATGAACAGCGCCCAGCGGAATGCCCAAGCCGCAGCAGCCAGACCCAGGCCCAGAATCAGGGTGAAACCCTTGGCCTCCAGACGGTGCTTGCCACGTAACAAGGCTCCCACCACGATGGCGCCAAAGATGGCAGAACCGATCATGGTGATACGCCATACGGGGAACTCGCGCATCAGGCGCATGGCCTCGTTGAACGATGGACTCATGCCCAGCAGGCCGCTGGCGGCCCACGCCATGGCCACCAGTACCAACAGTGCCGCCACACCCAAGCCAATGCTGCGCAAGGCATGCAAAGCAGGCGTGTCGGGACGCAAGGAGCTGGGCAAGAAGCGGCCAATCACCATGGCCACACCCACCGCAGCCAGCCAGCCTGTCAGCGCCAGGTTCACAGGCACCCACAGCGTGTTCCACAAGGGGCGCGAGCGCACCACCATCATTTCTGCCCCGGTGTAGACGACGATGGACAAGGCGGACAACACCAACACCGGTGCCAGCCAGCGCATCCAGCGCTGCTGACCCAGCCACCACAGCAAGCACATTCCCAGCGACAGCCCCACAAACAGGGGCAGCAGCAAGGCACCGCGCGACATCCACGACCAGGGCGTGAAGTGCGCATAAAAGTGCCAGAAACGCGCAGGCTGGTGCAAGTCCGCCAGCAGGGACACAGGCGCAGCCATGGCACTCACAGCCAGCGTCAACACCGCCACAGGCAGCAAACGCTGCAAGGTGCTGCCCACCTGGCCATACACGCACAGACTCACCAGTAAGGCTGCCCCCGTGGCCACGCCCACCAAGAAGAAGTACTGCACCGCCCAAGGCAACCACGCCACTTCATAGTGCGGAGTCAAAAGTTCAATGATTTGCATAAAAGCCTCCGGTGGAATTTCAGTGGTCCGAGAGCAAACGCACGCTGGCCTGACCATCCACGCCGTTCACAAACGCATCTGGCAGGCCGATGTAGAACACGCGCGGTTCGGTCTTCATGCCAGGCTTGAGCACCTTGATCTCGTCCTTATCCGCTGCCATGCGCTGGTTGATCTGGCTGTTCGGATCGTTCAAGTCCCCGATCACCCGCGCCCCACCCACACAGCTTTCAACGCAGGCAGGCAGCAAACCGGCTTCCAGGCGGTGCTCGCAAAAAGTGCACTTGTCGGCAGTCTGGGTTTCATGGTTGATAAATCGCGCGTCGTAAGGACAGGCCTGCACGCAGTAGCCACAGCCGACACAGCGTTCGTTGTCCACCAGCACAATGCCGTCAGTACGCTGGAAGGTGGCCTGCACGGGGCATACAGGAATACAGGGAGGGTTGTCACAGTGATTGCACAGGCGCGGCAGGCTGACCATGGCTGGCGCACTTCCATCGCTCTGGTTCACTTCATATTGCAGGACCGTGGTGCGGAATTGGCCAATAGGAGGCTGGTTTTCCACCGAGCAGCTCACCGTACACGCTTGGCAGCCAATGCATTTGCGCATATCCACCAGCATGCCAAAGCGCTTGCCTTCCATACCAGGACGGCGAGCGGGCTGGAAGTCAGCCCCCGCAGGCGATGCTTGCGCCGTACTCGCCAAACCAAAGCCAGTGGCCAATGCCAGCAGCTCTTGCAAAAACGTGCGTTTGCTGCTTTCTGAAGATTTTGTGGAGCTGCGGTTTTCACTCATATTGAAAATCCGTTTATTAAAGAATAAATAGATTTTCAATGTTTTACCCACCGCATGAATTGAGCCAAATCAATTCAACAAGTATTTGATTTTTCTAAACTTTTTCGAAAAAATCTCTATTTTATTAAATGGAAATTAAGAAAACATTAAGCGCATCAATTGAAAAATAAAAAATAACATTATTTTTTCCCAATACATGGAGATGATATTTTCCTCATTATCTCAAAATATATTCAAAACAATAAAAATCCCATCTTCACTGAAGCATGTTTTGCATCAGTAAACCATGTCTTGCAGCGACTGCAGCAGGCGCTGAAGCAGAGCATGGTGCGGCCATTGCTGTGCTGGTGAGCCGCCTTGCCCATGGGCTTGAAGTCCACACTGACACCAGACATGGGGCGTAGCAACACCAGCCTGCATTTCCAGCCATGGACATGAAACAAAACATCCCCCGAAACAGCGGCTGACCCTGGCACATGGCTGGATGGGTCAGCACAGCAAATTTCGGGGGATGGCCCATAACGCCAGCTTTACTGCGTCTTCTGGTCCGCCTTGGTTTGCGCATAGTCCGCATAGCCAAGTACGAACTCCACATGAGAGCGCACCCCTGTCACCAGCGTCTCTTCATCGACAAAAAACTCTGGATGGTGATTGCTTGCTGCTTGAGACAAATCCTTGTCTTTGGGCGTTGCCCCCAGAAAGACGTACAAGCCAGGCACTTTTTCGGAGAAATAGGAAAAGTCTTCGCTGGCGGCCTGATTCACAAAAGTCTCTTTCGCTTGGCCATCCGATGCTTTTTGCAAGGCAGGAACCATAGCGCGGGTCAATTCAGCATCGTTCATCGTCACAGGCATGATGTTGGCGACATGCACATGGGCATGAACATCCTGAGCTTGCGCTGTGTGTTTGACCATATCCGGCAAACGGCTGGTCAAGGTATCGCGGATCCCCGGAGCGTTGGTACGGATGGTGCCCTCCATGGTGACCTCTCCTGTCACGATGTTGCCAGCTGTACCGCCGTGAATGCTGCCCACAGTCACCACGCCCATCCCTTGAGACAAATCTGCCTCGCGGCTGACCAGCGTTTGCATGCCGTTGATGACATTGGCACTGGCCACAATCGGGTCTGCGCCAGTCCATGGCATGGAGCCATGGGCCTGTTTGCCTTCCAGCTTGATGCGGAAACCATCCGCACTGTTCAGGGCTGCCCCCACTTTGTATTGAATCTCGCCGGTATGTGCATTGCTCATCACGTGCACGCCAAACACGGCTTCAATGCCGAACTTCTCGATCACGCCTTCCTCCACCATGCGCTTGGCGCCCCAGCTGGGTGCTTTGGGATCGAAAACATCGATATTGGCAGCACCTTCCTCCGCAGGCTGGAAGATGAAGACCACCTTACCCGGCACCTTGTCCCTGTTTTGTGCCAGTACGCTGGCTGCCCCCATGAGCATGGCGGTATGGGCATCGTGACCACATGCGTGCATCACGTCCACTTCCTTGCCAAAGTAGATTCCCTTGGCCTTGCTGGCAAAAGGCAGCGCAGCGCTTTCTTTCACAGGCAAGGCATCCATGTCTGCACGCAAACCGACAGTGGGCCCTTCCAATCCACCTTGCAACACCGCGACCACGCCTGTACCGGCAATCCCTGTATGTACTTCCAAGCCCAATTGTTTCAGGTGCTTGGCCACCAGCTCGGCAGTCTTAACTTCAAAGTTACCCAGCTCAGGATGCTGGTGAATGTGTCTGCGCCATTCAATGACTTGGGGCTCAACCGCATTGGCTGCTTGTGTCACCCATGCTGTAGGCGTAATGTCCGCCGCGTACGACATCCAGCTGCTGCAGGCCAAAGCAGCGGCAACAGCAATGGAACGCAAATTGGGAGTGGAGAAATTCATAGGTGTAGGGCTTTCGAAATTGAAGAACATGACACCCTTGGCGGGGCGTTGAAAGCAACTTTATTGCGCCAAAAAGAATAAATAAACCGGGCTTCTTGCAAATTTCTTTTTTGAAAAACAAAATAATCAACCCAAATCTCCACCTGCTTTTTCTGCTAGGGTCTGCATAGATTGAGCCTGCCATCCCGAGGCGCCCCACGCACTTTTTTGCCTCCCCAGAACTTCTTACCCGCCATGGACGTTTTTCACGCAATGAAGGTTTTTTTGACGGTTGCCGAGCACGGAGGGTTTAGCGCAGCCTCAAAACAGCTCAATATTTCCGTGCCCAGCGTCACTCGCATCGTGGCGCAGTTGGAAGAGCACCTGGGTACGCGCTTGCTGCAACGGACTACGCGCCGCGTCAGCCTGACTGCGGCAGGTGAGCAATACGCCAAAGATGCGCAAAGAATTGTGGAATCGGTGGAACTGGCGCATGCTGCCGTACAAGACTCAACCGCCTTGCACTCCGGTACATTGCGCATCGGCTGTCTGCCAAGCTTTGCGGAACACTGGATTGCGCCCCTGTATGCGGATTTCCAGTCTGCCTATCCTGACATTTCATTGGACGTGTATGTGGAAGCGCATCCCTTGGCCAACCTGGCGTATTACGATGTGGCCATGCTGAGCGTGCGCGAAGGAGCAGACTTCAACATCATCGCGCGCAACCTGTTTGCTTATGACGGTATCTTGTGTGCTTCACCGGAGTATTTGAGCCAGCACGGCACACCCACGCAGCCAGAGCACTTGGTGCAACACAACTGCCTGTTGCGACGAGCCACGGGCATGCATGACACCCAAATTCAGCTTTGGAAACAGGGCCAGAACATGGGACTTCCACCCATGTTCCAGGGCAAGGTGAAATCAAACATCACCATCAATCACACAGGCAGCCTGCTTCGCATTGCACTGGACGGCGCAGGCATCGCTGCGTTTTCCTACGATATCGTGGCGTCCTATCTCGCTCAGGGACGTTTGGTACATCTTCTGCCCGAGTGGATCACCGGTCGCTTCAATGTGCTTGCGGCACTCCCTAGCCACCGTCATCTTCCCGCACGCACCCAAGTGTTTTTAGATTTTCTGACGGCCCACGGGCGTGGTATCCGCACGAATTTGCCCAGTGGCTGATCCCATGCAGGCCAGCTTCCTCGTTGGCAGCCACGGCCGCGCTCAACAGGCCTGACGCACTCATAACTGCGCCGCCAAGCGACTGCCCTGTGCAATCGCGCGTTTGGCATCCAGTTCCGAGGCGACATCAGCGCCACCAATCAAGTGCGTACGCACACCCGCAGCCACCAGATCGGCTTGCAGTGCACGCAAAGGTTCTTGCCCCGTGCACAGCACAATGGTGTCCACCTCCAGCACCGTGGCGTGTTCACGTTTGGGGCCGTAACTGATGTGCAGGCCTTGTGCATCAATGCGTTCGTAATTGACACCGGCCAAGGTTTTCACCTGCTTCATGCGCAGTTCTGCGCGATGAATCCAGCCAGTGGTTTTACCCAGGCCTTTGCCCACCGGCGTGGTCTTGCGTTGCAGCAGCGTGACTGCACGCACTGGTGGCAAGGGCTGGGCACGCTGCACACCTCCACGTGCCAGGGCAGGATCAGTGACGCCCCACTCGCTTTGCCAGGCGGCCAAATCGGTGGCTGTGGAATGCCCGCCACTGGCCAGATAAAACGCCACATCAAAACCAATGCCTCCTGCTCCTATTACGGCCACGCGCTGTCCCACAGGTTTGCGGTGCGCTAGCACGTCGATATAGCTGAGCACCATGCAGCTGGCTTCACCGCTCTCCTGCCCTGGAATGCGCGGATTGCGGGGCTGCACCCCGGTCGCCAGGATGACTTCGTCGTATCTTGCCGCGATCAGCTCTTGTGCCGTCACTTTGCGCTGCAGATGCACGTGAACACCGGTGCTTGCCAAGCGCTGCGCAAAATACCGCAAGGTTTCCTGGAATTCCTCCTTGCCCGGAATGCGTTTGGCCATATTGAACTGGCCACCAATTTCAGCAGCAGCTTCAAACAGCTCCACCTGGTGGCCTCGCTCGGCCAGCACGGTAGATGCGGCCAACCCTGCAGGGCCTGCACCCACCACGGCAATGCACTTGGACGTGGTGGTGGGCACATAGTTCAGCTCCGTCTCATGGCAAGCGCGTGGATTCACCAGGCAAGACACGGTCTTGTTCTGAAACACATGATCCAGGCAGGCTTGATTGCAGGCAATGCAGGTGTTGATGGCTTGCGGCTGGCCTTGCGCAGCCTTGGCCACAAAGTGGCTGTCGGCGAGCAAAGGGCGCGCCATGGAAATCATGTCGGCATCGCCTTGCGCCAGGATCTGTTCTGCCATCTCGGGCGTGTTGATACGGTTGGTGGCCACCAAAGGAATGCCCACTTCGCCTTTGAGCTTGCGCGTTACCCATGCAAAAGCACCACGCGGCACGGAAGTGGCAATCGTGGGCACACGCGCTTCATGCCAGCCGATGCCGGTGTTGATGATGGTTGCTCCTGCGGCTTCAATGGCCTTGGCCAGTTGCACAATCTCAGTCCAGTCGCTGCCGTCCGGAATCAGGTCCAGCATGGACAGGCGATAAATGATGATGAAGTGGGGCCCCACTGCTTCGCGCGTGCGGCGCACGATCTCCACGGGCAGCTGCATGCGCTGGGCATAGCCACCACCCCACCGATCCTTACGCTGGTTGGTGTGCACCGCCAGGAACTCGTTGATGAAGTAGCCCTCGCTGCCCATGATTTCCACACCGTCATAGCCCGCTTCTTGGGCGTAGCGAGCGCAATCCGCAAAGTCCTGAATTTGTCCCTCGACCCCGCGAGTGCTCAAAGTCCATGGCGTGAACGGCGTAATCGGCGACTTGATACGTGAAGGCGCGACTGATAAGGGGTGGTAGCCATAGCGCCCCGCATGGAGGATTTGCAAGGCAATTTTCCCGCCATGGCTGTGCACGGCCTGTGTGATGGGCTGATGGGCGCGCGCCTCGCTGCTGCTGCGCATAGTGCCGGCAAACGGCTTGACCCAGCCAGCGCGGTTGGGAGCAAAGCCACCAGTCACGATCAGCCCCACACCGCCAGCTGCACGTTCTCCAAAATAGGCGGCCAAGCGTGGCAAGTCCTTGCGGCTGTCTTCCAGCCCGGTGTGCATGGAGCCCATGACCACACGGTTGCGCAAAGTGGTAAAGCCCAGATCCAGGGGCGCGAGCAAATGGGGGTAAGTTTCAGTGGTGGGGGCTGCGGTCATCCCAATTCCCGTTTTGAACTTGGCCCCGGCCATCGAATACCAGGGGCGAACCCTGGATTGAAAAGGTTTATGACCGTTCGCAGACTTGGCGTAATTCTGGATTGCCTGGCCTATGGCACCGATTCCACGATGGCTTCAACAGCGTACCTGCATCTGCTTTTCCAGCTATCAAACTAAGCTCCATGGCTTGTTCATCAAGCAGTGAATGCTCATTTTTCTGATTTATTCACCACCGGTGCCACCGTCCCCAGATACCGTGCTCTTTTATGGGGCTTGAGTTTTTCCACATCTACCAGCACCAGCCCGTCGATGCAGTGCGCAAAATCAGGGTCCACGCCAAAGTC
This sequence comes from Pseudomonadota bacterium, assembly GCA_023435325.1. Lineage (GTDB taxonomy): Bacteria > Pseudomonadota > Gammaproteobacteria > Burkholderiales > Burkholderiaceae_C > Comamonas. The sequence continues at coordinate 9,827 of JAEYRT010000251.1, forward strand.
CAGAAAGCTCACTCCGCCTGGCTCAGCCACTTCTGCATACTGCTTGTACAGCGTGGGCACGGTGCTGCCCATGTGAACCAGCAGGTGCTTCAGGCGCACGAAGTCCGTGGCCACATCTTCACCCGTGAATTGGGAGCGCAGGTCCAACCCTTCGCTTGGAACATAGGGTCGCCGTGCATGGGCCAGACAGGCGGCTCCGTAGTGCGTGCGATAGTGGTAGATGAGCAAGTCGCGAGCAGCCTGCGGCATATCGCGGCTGATGCTCACAGGGCCAAACAGATAGCGGCACTCAGGATAACGTCGCACATAGGCACCAATGCCGAACCACAGATAGTCCAGCGAGCGCTTGCCCCAGTACCGCGGTTGCACAAAAGAGCGCCCCAACTCCAACCCTTGGGCCAGGTAAGCATCCATGCCGGGGGTGAACTCAAACAGGCTGTGGCTGTAGAGTCCCTGCACCCCGTGCTGCTCCAGCACCCGGGCCGTACGTGCCATGCGGTAAGCGCCGGCAATTTCCAGGTCTTGCTGGTCCCACAAAATCAGGTGGTCGTAATGCGCGTCATAGCGATCCAGGTCGCGGCGTGTGCCACTGCCCTCGCCCACGGCTCGGAAAGACAGCTCCCGCAACCGCCCGATCTCGCGCAGGATAGGGGAGTCCACACCGCCCTGAAACAGGTACATGCGCTTGCCATCGGGCGTTTCACCCAGCCATTCGGACGCAGCGACGGCCTGCGCCAGGGCGCTGCGGTTGACCGGGTGGGCAATCGCTGTCTCCACCCGCAGCAGCGCAGGTTTGTCCTGGGCGAGGCGATACAGGTGTTTGCGCAGCAGCTTGGTGGCAGCCTCAGGCTCCAGCGGTAGCGCGCCATAGCTGCTGGGCGGGATCGGGTGGCCTATGCGCAAATCAATACTTTTTTGGTGCTGGCCAAACATCTCCTTGACCAAAAGCAGCGTGGCCAGTGGCTTGTACAGCAGCGAGGCTCCGTAGAACAGCGCCGAGTTCCGACCATCGATATGAATGGGCACGATGGGTGACTGTGTCTGCCCGGCCAGGCGCAAAAAACCGCTGTTCCAGCGCCCGTCACGCACCCCTTCAGGGTGCAGGCGCGAGACCTCACCTGCCGGAAAAATGATGACTGCCCCTTCTCCCTGCA
>JAEYRT010000025.1 GCA_023435325.1 Pseudomonadota bacterium
CTACACGCCGTTCGAGCCGCAGGGGGGTCACATCTTCGATACCGTCCTATGGAACGAGGCTGGCGAAATCACGGAAGGCACGCGTGGCAATGTGGCAGCCCTGATTCAGGGTCAATGGGTGACGCCGCCTCTGTCCTGCGGGCTGCTCAATGGCGTAGGGCGCCAGGTCGCACTGGCCGAAGGGCGGGTGACCGAGCGCGTGATTCGGCTCAGCGATCTGCCGGTGGTGCAGCAATGGGCGTTCATCAACAGCTTGCGTGGATGGCTGCCGGCCTGCTGGAGTGGGACTTTGGCGCAACAACCTCCTAGCGAAGCTTCCCCTGGTGATCGCTCGCACGGTCAGGAGGTGGATGACAGCGGATTGGTACAAAGCCCGGTTGCACGGGCCAGGCCCACAGGCTGAAATGCCTTTACCTTTACCCGGTGCATTTAACACGAGAGGTGCGTCATGACCACAGTCGCAGAAATTCTGAAATCCAAGGCTGATCCTGCCGTCTATGCTGTTGTTCCTACAGCGACGGTGTATGAGGCATTGCGGCTGATGGCCGATAAAGGCATTGGCTCCCTGCTGGTCAAGGAGGGTGAGAACATCGTCGGCATCTTCACGGAGCGGGACTATGCCCGCAAGATTGCCTTGATGGGGCGCGCCTCTGCACAAACACCGGTGGCCGAGGTGATGACCGATGCCGTGCTCTTCGTGCATTCCAGCCAGAACAGTGAGGAATGCATGCAGCTGATGACCCGCAAACGCTTGCGTCACCTGCCCGTGGTGGATGAGGGCAAGCTGGTGGGGCTGATCTCCATTGGGGATCTGGTCAACAACATCATCTCGGCCCAGCAATTCACGATCGAGCAGTTGGAGCACTACATCCACGGAGGCAGCCGCTGACCATGTCTGTGTCCGGCACTTGCCAGGGCGTTTCAGACCCGCATCAATGAAAAAAGCCATGGACACAAGTCCATGGCTTTTTTTGGGGTGCCAGGCTTTACAGCTTGCCTTTGAAATAGCAGGGCTTGTCCATATCGGCAATGTCCACGCTCAGTTGCACTTCCAGGCCATTTTGGGCCGGAATCTGGGCTTTGAGCACTGCGGCGATGCGGTCGGACAGTTCTTTTTTGACTTCGGGCGTGCGGCCCGCCATCAGGCGCAGTTCCACATGGGCAAAAGCGCGACCTGCGTTGTTCAGGCCAATGCGATAGTCATTCAGCTTGGCGATACGGGTTTTCACATCGGCTTCATCAGCCACGGTGGCGTGGCTGCAGACGGCGTTGTTCAACGCCTCCATCAGCGTGCCTTCATTGACGCCTTGCAGGTTGCTGGTGTATTCCACATGCATATGGGGCATGGTGTGTCTCCTTGAAATGAGGGGCAGAACTTGGCGCTTATTGTGCCTCGGAGGCGGGCGTTACACGCGGCATTTCCTCCAAGGCGTTGAGCAGTACGGCCACATCGCTTTCCGTGTGCGCAGCCGACAAGGCAATGCGCAGCCGCGCAGTGCCTGCAGGCACCGTGGGGGGGCGAATGGCAGGCACCCACAGGCCGCGCTGATGCAAGACGTCCATGCACTGCAGCGCTTGCGCGTTGTCGCCAATGATGAGCGCTTGAATGGGGGTGTCCGAGGGCAGCAATTGCCAGCCAGTACGTGCCAGCAATGGCTGCAAACCGGTGCGCAACTGCGCAATGCGCGCTTGCAGCCGGGCACGCAAGCTGTCGCCCCGCTCCAGGATCTGCACGCTGGCTTGCAGTGCCCGGGCCAGCAGTGCAGGGGCAGCGGTGGCAAAGGTGTAGCTGCGTGTGGTCTGCAGCAGCCATTCAATCAGGTCTTCACTGCCTGCGACAAAGCCACCAGCCACGCCTGCTGCCTTGCTGAGCGTGCCCATGTAGAGCACGCGTGGGCTGGCATTGGCGCCTGTCAGCCCGGCAGCGGCCAGGCTGCCCCGGCCTTGCGGACCGAGGATGCCGAAGCCATGGGCATCGTCCAGCATCAGCAGCGCGTCATAGCGCTCGCACAGGGCCAGCAGTGCGGGAATGTTGGCCACATCTCCATCCATGCTGAACACAGCATCGCTGACCACCAGCTTGCGGCGGTTGGGGCAGGCTGCCAGCAGTTGTTCCAGCGCACTCAGGTCGGCATGGGCAAAGCGCTGGATGCTGGCGCGGGAAAGGCGGCAGCCATCAATCAGGCTGGCGTGGTTCAGTGCATCCGAAAAAATGGTGTCGCCGGCCCCGACCAAGGCAGGAATGACGCTGGCATTGGTGGCAAAACCTGCATAGAAGTAGAGGGCGCGCGGCAGCTGCACGTAGGCGGCAAGCGCTGCTTCCAGTTCGGCATTGGCGGTGCTGTGGCCGCTGACCATGGGGGAGCCGCCTGCTCCCACACCAAACTCCTGTGCTGCTGCGCGTGCGGCCTCGATCAAGGCTGGGTGCTGGGCCAGGCCCAGGTAGTCATTGCTGCAAAACTGCAGCATGGGCTGCCCATCGACAGTGATGCGCGCATCCTGCAGCGGTGCCACTTGGCGGCGCGTGCGCAGCAGGTGTCGGTGGCGCAGGACCTGCAATTGCCCGGGCAAGTCTTGCAGCCATGAGGAGTTTGTCCCATCTTTCATTGCCACTCCTTGGGCAGTTGCACCTGTATGGCACTGGCCGCTGGTGAGGCCTGCCAGGGAATATCCGCCAGCAGTGGTGCCACCATGTGCTGGCGCAGATAGGCCATATTGGCCTCTGGCTCCAGCATGTCGGGGTCGATACGGTTGGCGATCCAGCCCGCCAAAGTCAGCCCGCAGGCACGGATGGCATCGGCCGTCAGCAAGGCATGGTTGATACAACCCAGGCGCATGCCCACCACCAGAACCACCGGCAGCTGCAGTGCCACAGCCAGATCGGCCATGCGCAGCGTGGGCGACAGGGGCACCTGCCAGCCGCCTGCGCCTTCCACGACGACGGCATCGGCCTGTGCAGCCAGTTGCTGGTAGGCCTGCACAATGGGCGCCAGCTGCACAGTGACGCCTGCACGCTCGGCAGCGATGTGGGGCGAGACGGGGTCGGGCAAGAGCACGGGGTTGTCCAGCGCAGCAGGCACGGCCAGCGTGCTGGCGGTGCGCAGTGCCAGGCTGTCTTCGTTGGCCCAGCCTCCATGGCCGTCGGGGGCTGCGCCGGAGGCCACGGGCTTCATGCCCACCACACGTGGGTGGTGCTGCGCCAGGGCATGCAGCAAGGCGCAGCTGGACATGGTTTTACCGATGCCGGTATCGGTGCCGGTGACAAAGCAAGCAATCATGTTTGGGGCTCCTGAGGCGTATCAACTCTGCGAGGAATGCTCTGATTCCTGCTGCAAACAATCTTCCAGCGCGGTCAGTGTCTGGCTGGCCAGGTGTTGAACTTCGTCCGCGTTCAACACATAAGGTGGCATGCAGTACAGGGTGTGGCCAATGGGGCGCAGCAGCAGGCCACGTGCACGGGCGGCAGCGTGGTAGCGCTGGGCGAAGTGGGGGAGTGTGGTGTCGATGTCCCAGGCCCAGACCATGCCCAGATGACGGGCATGGCGTACGCGTGGATGCTGGGTGAGTGGAACGAAGGCGGTGCTGAGTTCCTGGGCGAGTTGGCGATTGGCTTGCAGGCTGTCCAGTTGCTCGAACAGTTCCAGCGTGGCCAACGCCGCACGACAGGCAAGTGGGTTGCCGGTGTAGGAGTGCGAATGCAAAAACGCACGTGCAGCATCGGTGCCGTAGAAGGCTTGGTATACCGCATCCGTGGTCAGTACGGCAGACAAGGGCAGTGTGCCGCCTGTCAGTCCTTTGGACAGGCATACGAAATCCGGTGTGATACCTGCCTGCTGGTGGGCAAACATGCTGCCGGTGCGGCCAAAGCCGGTAGCAATTTCATCCACCACCAAATGCACGTGGTAGCGGTCACACAGTGTGCGTGCCAGGCGCAAATAAGTCGGGTCATACATCACCATGCCGGCGGCGCATTGGATCAACGGCTCCAGTACCAACGCGGCGGTTTGCGCGTGGTGCTGCTCCAGCCACGCCTGCAGCGCAGCGGCGGCCCGACAGGCAACATCGGCAGACGTTTCGCCGGGCAGTGCCTGGCGTGCGTCAGGACTGGGCACGGTGGCAGACAGGCGCACCAGCGGCCCATAGGCATGGCGAAAAACCGGTACATCGGTGACCGACAGCGCACCCACGGTTTCACCGTGGTAGCCACCAGCCAGGCCGACAAAACCATTTTTCTCGGGTTGACCCAGGTTACGCCAGTAGTGGGCGCTCATCTTCAGCGCCATTTCCGTGGCCGAGGCACCATCGCTGCCATAGCTGGCATGACCCAAACCGGTGAGGCTGGCCAGCTTTTCGGACAGCTCCACCACCGGTGCATGGGTGCAGCCCGCCAGCATGACGTGGTCAAGCTGCCCCAATTGCTCTGCCAATGCCGCCTGGATGTGCGGATGGCTGTGGCCAAACAGGTTGACCCACCAGGAGCTGATGGCGTCCAGATAGCGCTGACCGTGCGTGTCGTACAGCCAGGGGCCCTGGGCACGTTGCACGGCCAGCAGCGGCTCGGTCTCGTGTCGCTTCATGGGGGTGCAGGGATGCCAGACGGCAGCCAGGCTGCGGGAGGCCAAGGAAGAAGGGGGCATCAACAATCTCCGTGGCGCAGACATGGCTGCGCCTGGGTGTGGGAGACAGGCCCCCGCACCACGTACTGATTTACATTTTTCGATAGCTGTCAGCGCTTGTTAAATAAGCGCCAGGCGCTTAAAAGTCTTGAAATATTCAAGCCGTTGCGGAGTGCAAGCCTCGCAGCCCCAGCTTGCGCAGCAGCTGGGTATCGGCTTCCACATCCGGATTGCCGGTCACCAGCAGCTTGTCGCCATAGAAAATGGAGTTGGCGCCGGCCATGAAGCACAGGGCTTGTACGGCTTCGCCCAGCTGTTGGCGGCCTGCAGACAGACGTACGCGCGCCTTGGGCATGGTGATGCGGGCCACGGCAATCACGCGCACAAAGTCCAGTGGGTCGACGGGGGCGCTGTCTGCCAGCGGTGTGCCAGGCACACGCACCAGGCTGTTGATGGGTACGGATTCCGGGTAGGGCTGCATATTTGCCAGTTGGGCAATCAGCCCGGCTCGGTGCACGGGTGCTTCTCCCATACCGATGATGCCGCCGCAGCAAACGCTGATCCCTGCCTCTCGCACGGCCGCCAGCGTGTCCAACCGATCCTGGTATTGGCGTGTACTGACCACGTCCTGGTAGTACTCCGGCGCGGTATCAAGGTTGTGGTTGTAGTAGTCCAGCCCCGCGCTGCGCAAGGACTGCGCCTGGTGAGGCTGCAACATGCCGAGCGTGGCGCAGGTTTGTAGGCCCAGGCCCTTTACTGCGGCGATGAGCTCGTTCATCTTCTCGATGTCACGGTCCTTGGGTGCCCTCCAGGCTGCGCCCATGCAAAAACGGGTGGCCCCGGCCTCTTGCGCAGCCTTGGCAGCACGGGTGACGTCTTTCACGCTCATCAGCTTTTCGGCTTTGACGCCAGTGTCGAACTCTGCCGACTGCGGGCAGTAGCCGCAGTTCTCCGGACAGCCGCCGGTCTTGACGGACAACAGCGTGGCCAGTTCGATCTCGCCTTCGGGCCAGTGAAGCCGATGCACGGTCTGGGCACGCAACAGCAATTCCAGGAAAGGCAGCTCCAGCAGGGCCTGGACGGCCTCAACCGACCAGGAAGGTCCTGCAGCAAATGGGACTGTGTGTGCAGCTTGACGGTGCAGCTGCACTGGCTGCGCAGCCACGGTGATGCACGTGGTGTGAGACATGAACTGGCTCCTCAATCAACGGGTAATGCCATTCATTGTCAGCACAAAA
>JAEYRT010000107.1 GCA_023435325.1 Pseudomonadota bacterium
GGGCAGCGTCACGTAGCGCGGCTCGTTCAGGCGCAGGTCGGTGGTGATGATGGCGGGCGTGCTCAGCGCCAGGGTTTCCAGGCCGCCGTCCCCTTCACGGGTGACATTCACCATGTCGCCAGCCACTTCGACCTTGGAAGCGAAGGTGGCTTGGGGCAGATCGGCCAGCGCCGCCAGCATCTGGCCTGTCTGGTTGTTGTCGCCGTCAATGGCTTGCTTGCCCAGAATCACCAGACCGGGCTGCTCTTTAGCCACCAGTGCGTTCAGCAGTTTGGCAGTGGCCAGAGGTTGCAGGTCCGCATCGGTTTCCACCAGGATGGCGCGGTCAGCTCCAATGGCCATGGCCGTGCGCAAGGTTTCCTGGCACTGGGTCACACCGCAGGACACAGCGACCACTTCGGTCACCACGCCCTTTTCCTTCAGGCGCACGGCTTCTTCGACGGCGATTTCGTCAAAGGGGTTCATGCTCATCTTGACGTTGGCAATGTCAACGCCTGTACCGTCGGACTTCACACGGACTTTGACGTTGTAGTCCACCACGCGCTTGACTGGGACCAATACCTTCATGCTGCTGCTCCTTGGATTGGGGTGATTGCAGATTGTTTGAATTGACGTTTACGTAAGTCGGCAAGCATTCTATGCGGCGTTGCAACAAAGCCCTGTAACGCCTTGCTGTCTGGTTGCGCCGAAAAATAGAACGACCGTGCCATTTTATGCCTGCATCCCTCTGAAAATCGATAGCTATTTGCACCAAACAAGGGTCTTCCCTAGGTTGCAGCAGGATCTGAAGCAACGCCACTGCGCGGAGCAGAAGGCGGCATGCTTCCCTCTGCCCACTGCACGATCTGCTTGGGAATGGGCAGCGCTATCTCTGCTGAACGAAGGCCTTCCAGCGCCGCCATATTCACATCCGAGCGGACATTGCCTTGGCCGTTGTGCGGGTCATTGATGAAGTATGTCAACGTAAATTGCAGGCCGTGCTCGACAAAATCGACCAGATGCACGAAAGGAGCAGGCTGGGTCAGCACCCGAGGCTGGCGCTGTGCAGCGTCCAGCAAAATCGTATTGACCTGCTGCAAGTCACTGTCCATGCCCACAACAATGGTGGTAGAGAGCGCGAACTGCCGGTCCGACTGGGTGAGGTTTTCCACACGCTGGGTGATCAAGGTTTCATTGGGCACGATGGACTCTTTGCCATTGCCTGCCCGAATCACCGTAAAGCGTGTTTTGATGTCCGTGATTCGTCCCTCAAACCCATCGACCCGTACGTTGTCCCCAATGCGCAGGGCTCGTTCGATCAAGACCAGGAAGCCACTGACGTAGTTGGAGGCGATCTTCTGCAGGCCCAAGCCTATACCGACACCCAGTGCACCGCCCATCACAGACAGCGTGGTCAGGTCCACGCCCACCCAGGACAGTGCTATCAGCAAACCCGCAAAGATCAACACCACCCGGGCGATGTTCATGGCGACTTTGCGCATCGACAGGTCATCCACCCATCGCTCAATCACATGGAGCTCCAGCAAACTGGCAAGCCACAGCACCACCACCAGCACCAGGCCTGCGGCCACACTGCCTTCAATCAGGCTAAGCAGGCTCAACTGGGTTTTGCCCAGGGTCAGACTGGTATCGTCCAGCTCCCGCAGCACCATGGGCAGCAACCCCAGGCTGTGAAGCACGGCCACACCCCACACCATCCAGGAAAAAAGACGTTCAACCAGGCGCACGCCCGTGGAGTTGGGGAAGGCATGACTCAACACGCGCGCCACGAACCGGATGACGGTCAGCGAAAACAGCAGCGACACCGCCAGACGCAACCAAAAGACCGGCATGTAGCGAATCACCACCAGTTGTGCTCCATAGATCAGCACCAGTGCCAGCAAGGGAAATAGCGCACCGCTCAGGGGCGTGAGTCCAAACCAGATGGGAGCGCTGCGGCCACGCACGCGCAACTGCCGCCCCCAGACACGCACCATTGCATACGCCAACCCCAAACCGCAAAGTACGATAAAAAACTCCAGCCATGCGCTGGAGTTGTTGAAGTCGTCAATGAGTTTGTCAAAAATTTCCATGGCAGCCACCGCTCAGGTCAGGACTGGCCATTGTGAAAAACCAACGCCTGGCGCGTCTGTCAGTCGGCAAGAGGTTCAGCCCTCAGTACGCCACCGAGGTTGGCGCTTCTGCGCAAAGGCCTGTGCGCCCTCCTGTGCATCGGTATCCATCATGTTGCAGGCCATGGTTTCACCCGCGAGCGCATAAGCGGCCTGCAGCCCCATTTCGCGCTGTTGGTAAAGCAGGGCCTTGCCCATGCGCACGGCGGTGGCAGGCTTTTGCACGATGGAATGCACCAGCCGCTCGACTTGGTCGTCCAGATCCTCAGGTGCTACGGCATGGTTGACCAAGCCCTGTGCCTGTGCCGTGGTGGCGTCCATGAAATCCCCCGTGAGCAGCATTTCCATGGCCTGCTTGAAGGCCATGTTGCGCACCAAAGGCACACTGGGTGTTGCACAGAACAGCCCGTAATTGATGCCGCTCGTGGCAAAGCTCGCTTTGTGGCTGGCTATTGCCAGATCGCATTGCGCCACCAGCTGACAGCCGGCGGCTGTTGCCATGCCGTGCACCCGCGCAATGACAGGCACAGGCAACTGGGCAATGCTCAGCATCATGCGTGAACATTGCGCAAACAGGCGCTGGTAGTAGTCCAACGACGGGTGCGCAGCCATGTCCTTGAGGTTGTGCCCCGCACAAAAGGCCTTGCCATTGGCGCCCAGCACGACCACTCGCACCTGGGAATCCTGGGCAATCGCATCAAATGCTGCCTGCAGTGCTTCCAGCATTTCACTGCCCAGGGCATTGAAGCGCGCCGGATCATTGAGTGTCAGGGTGACCACACCCCGTGCGTCCCGGGTCTTCAAAAGCACATCTGCCATGTTCATACCTCCGCCAGCACCCGCAGGTGCGCTTCCACGCTGCGTGACAGCGGCCCCATCATGTAGCCACCTTCCAGGCATGACACGATCCGGCCCTTGCTAAAACGCCGCGCCACGTCCTTGATACGCTCGGTCAGCCAGATGTAGTCGTTCTCGGTCAGGTTCAGCTGTCCCATGTCGTCATCACGGTGGGCATCAAAACCAGCGCTGACAATAATCAGTTCGGGCTTGAAAGCTTCCAGTCGCGGAATCCACAACATCTCCACCAGCTCACGGATATCCATGCCTTTGGTATAGGCCGACACCGGAATGTTGAGCATATTGGGAGCAGGATCTTTGTCACCACTGAACGGATAGAACGGGTGCTGAAAAAAACTGACCATGAGCACACGGTTGTCGCCGGCCAGGATGTCTTCGGTGCCATTGCCATGGTGCACATCGAAGTCCACGATGGCCACACGTTTGAGGTTGCGCCTTTGCAGTGCATGCAAAGCGGCAATGGCGACATTGTTGAAAAAACAAAATCCCATGGCTTTGTCGCGTGTGGCATGGTGTCCGGGGGGACGAATGGCGCAGAAAGCGTTTTCCAATTCACCGTCAATGACCGCATCCGTTGCGGCAACGGCAGCCCCTGCTGCATGCAATGCAGCGGTGAAGGTGTACGCATTGATGGAGGTGTCGGTATCCAGCTGTGTGTAAGCAGGCCCGCCTGCTGCCTGCTCTTCGATGAGGCGGTCCGTCAGGCCTCGCAGGGCCGCCACATGCAGCCGGTCATGGGCCAGTTCCACGTCACTGAGTGCGGCCTGCGGTGCATCGATACGCTCCAGCCCGTCCAGCACCCCTGTCATTAACAGCCGGTCTTCAATAGCATCCAAGCGTTGTGGACACTCAGGGTGCCCTGGTCCCATCTCATGTTGTCGGCATGTACGGTGCGAGTAATAGCCTGTTTTGCCCACTTTTCCTGTCCCCTGTCATCTTTGTTTTCGGATATGTTTTGCATATGGATCTGCACAAAATCCGGTCTCTTTTGGATCAGCTTAACACGGTGATCGTTGGTAAGGCGCAGCAAGTTCAGGACTGTCTGATTTGCCTGCTGGCAGGCGGGCATCTGCTGATCGAAGACGTGCCCGGTGTAGGCAAGACCACACTGGCGCATGCCCTGGCCCAAAGCCTGGGGCTGAACTTTTCCCGCGTGCAGTTCACCTCCGACCTCATGCCCAGCGATCTGATCGGCGTCTCGATCTATGACCGCGCCAGTGAAGGTTTCATGTTTCATCGTGGGCCACTCTTTACCCAGGTGTTGCTGGCCGACGAAATCAACCGGGCCAGCCCTAAAACGCAAAGTGCGCTGCTCGAAGCCATGGAAGAGCGCCAGGTTTCCATCGAAGGCACCACCCACCTCCTGCCCCAGCCGTTTTTTGTGATTGCGACACAAAACCCGCAGGAACAACTGGGCACCCATCCTTTGCCAGAAAGCCAGTTGGACCGTTTTTTGATGCGCATCAGCCTGGGCTACCCTGATCGTGCAGCAGAGCTGCAATTACTGGCCCGGCATGACCACCGAAACCAGAGCACCCATTTACCGGCACGGCTGAACATGCAGGAACTGGATGAATGGCAAGCGGCAGTCCTGCAGGTGCATGCTGCCCCTGCACTGCTGCACTATGTGCAGGACTTACTGGAAGCGACACGCAATGGCCAGTGGTTCATCCAGGGCCTCTCCCCTCGGGCCGGCATTGCGCTGGTGCGCGCAGCAAAGGCCCATGCCTTGCTTCAGGGGCGCGACTATGCCGTGCCTGATGACGTACAGGCCATCTTTGTGCAGATCATGGCCCATCGCCTGCAAGCAGTGGCACATGCGGGGCGCGGCACAACAGAGCAAGTGCGCACCCTGCTGCAAGCGATTGCAATTCCCTGATGCCCAGCCCCCGTCCGCACGCGCACCGCCTGTTCCGCCCCAGACCGTGCGAGCTGCATACGCTGCGGCATGTCAACCTCCGTGTACTGCCTTCTGCTGCAGGCTGTGTGCTGGGCATCACTTTGCTCGTGCTTTTGCTTGCTTCGGTGAATTTCCAGCTCAACCTGGGCTATGCATTGACGTTTCTGATTACAGGCAGCGCGCTGTCCAGCCTCTGGATGGGATACCGGAATCTGCTTGGCGTGCAACTGCGCCTGGGTCCACTGCAGCCCGTCTTTCAAGGGGAACGCGCCACGGTCCCCGTCGTGTTGCAGATAGTCAGTGGCAGTCATCAGCGCCATGGGCTGTCTTTGGCGCTGCACCGCGCCCATGATCCAATCGCTTTGGTACATGCTGACCTGAACACGCAACAAACGACGGTCGTAGCGCTGGGCAGTGTCCCCCACC
>JAEYRT010000278.1 GCA_023435325.1 Pseudomonadota bacterium
GGCAGCCGCCAGGTGGTTCGCAATCTGAATCTGGAGATCCAGCCCGGCGAGATGATCGGTCTGGTCGGTCACAGCGGCTCGGGCAAAAGCACCTTGGTCAATCTGATCAACCGCTTCTACGACGTGACCGAGGGCAGCATTCAGATGGATGGCATCGATATCCGCCGTCTGGCGGTATCGGACTACCGCAGCCAGATCGGTCTGGTGCTGCAGGAGCCCTTTCTGTTCTTTGGCACGGTGGCGGAAAACATTGCCTACGGCAAACCCCATGCTACCCGCGCCGAGATCGTGGCGGCGGCGCGCGCGGCGCATGCGCACGAATTCATCTTGCGTTTGCCCCACGGCTATGACTCGGTGGTGGGTGAACGTGGTCAGGGCCTGTCCGGTGGCGAGCGCCAGCGCATCAGCATCGCGCGGGCACTGCTGATCAACCCGCGCCTGCTGATTCTGGACGAGGCCACTTCGGCCGTGGATACAGAGACTGAAAAAGAAATCCAGAAGGCGCTGGACAACCTGGTGCAAGGCCGCACGACGATTGCGATTGCTCACCGTCTCTCCACATTGCGCAAGGCCAGCCGTCTGGTGGTCATGGACCGTGGTGAGATTGTGGAAGTGGGGCCGCATGAAGCGCTGATGGCGGCCAAGGGTGCGTATTGGCGCTTGTATGAAGCGCAGGCCCGCCGAGCAGAAGAGGATGCAGAGGCGGCTGGTCTGGTGGTGGCACAAAAGGACAAGGTATGAGCCAGGATTTTCATTTGACGCGCAACCGCCACGGACGCCTGTGTGTGAGGCTGGCCGATGGCACCGAGCACACAGGGGTGACGCCGGTGCGAGCCTTTCCCATCGCTGCACCGCTGGAGGGCATTTCCCTGGTGGGTGTGGATGGCAAGGAGGTGGTCTGGATTACGCATCTGGACCAGCTGGATGCACAGTCGCGCACCTTGCTGGAGCAGGACTTTGCGGTGCGCGAGTTTGTGCCGGACATCGTGCGCATCGAAGCCATTGATGCCATCTCCGTGCCCAGCACCTGGACCGTGCAGACCGACAAAGGGGTGGCACGGCTCACGCTCAAGGCCGAGGAAGACATCCGCAAACTCGAAGGTCGCCATCACTTGCTGATCACCAGCCGCGAGGGAGTGCAGTACCGCATCCGCGATACGCGTGCCATGGACAGGCAGTCGCAAAAGTATCTGGAGCGGTTTTTATAAGTAATGGAGTATTTTGTGGTGCATAGATAGTTCGTTTGGTTATAAGGAAAGCTGATAAACGGCAGTGAAAGGGCAAAAATATTTCTAAACTTTGGCTCAAGAGTGCCGATAAAAGCTGCGAAACCCATTTTTGACGCCGCACGCAACACCTGGAAAAGAGGGCCGTACCATGCAAATACCACCTGTAGAACGTAATCCCATTCAATGGACGAACACCCAGGGTGCGAATTTGTATTCCACCGGGGCATCAGGCCCGGCGGAAGTGCGCCCTGTGCATGCGGTCAATCCTGTGGAGTCCACCGACAAGATCGGCGAAGGCGTCACGGTCACGATCAAGAGCCCTGAAAAACCCACCGACAAGAGCCTGACCGACCGCGACTGGACTGAAGTGCAGGAGAAAAAGGTCAAGGAAGAAGAAAAAGAGCCGCCCAAGGAGCCGCTGTACAAGGAGCTGATCGAGCACATCCAGTCCATGTGGCGTGCCAGCGCCATGGCCGTGGAAGCTGCCCAGGAAGCACAAAAAACAGACCAGCACGAGCGCAATCTGCTGCAGGTGCGCACTGACTTGGTGACTTACGACGAGCCCAAGGTCAAACGTACCGGCGGTCTGTAAGCTGCCCATGCGATCGTCATAAAGCCACCCTCGGGTGGCTTTATGGTCTGGGGCAGTGTATTGACGAATGCTTCAGGCCGATAACATCGCCGTTGTTGCGCTGCTGTTTCGCCTTGCCGCACCTTTACCGTCTACGGCTTCACGTCTGCGCGGCCCGGCTTTGCCCCAAGCGCCAATCATTCCCAATCTTTGTTTTACTTGGTGGTGTAGCCCGCTCTTATTGCGGCTGAATGGCCTGTGCCGCAATTTCCAGGCTGCGTAGGCGCAATGCAGGGTCGTAGACGTCGCTGACCAGAATCAGCTCATCGGCTTCGGTCGCCTGCTGGATGCGTGCAAAACCGGCATGTACGGTTTGCGGACTGCCGACGACCGACATGGCCAGGAAGTCGTTGATGGCCGCTTGTTCGCGCGGGCCGATCTGCTCCATGAAGCCCTCGATCGGTGGCGGCAGCTTGCCGCGCTGGCCGGTGAGGATGCCCAGCACGCGTTGTTGGGTGCTGGTGGCCAGGTACTGGGCTTCTTCGTCTGTGGGGGCGGCCACCACGGGCACGCCCACCATCACATAGGGCTTGTCCAGTGCTGCCGAGGGGCGGAACAACTGGCGATACAGCGCAATGGCCTGGTGCAGAAAGCGCGGAGCAAAGTGTGAAGCAAAGGCGTAGGGCAAGCCTTTCATGGCCGCCAGCTGCGCCGAGAACAGGCTGGAGCCCAGCAACCAGATGGGAATATGCGTGTCGCTGCCCGGTGTGGCGCTGATGCGTGCCTGCGGGTCGGCGGGGCCGAGCAGGCGCTGCAGTTCTGCCACGTCGCGCGGGAAGTCTTCTTCCGTTTCGACGCGGTCACGGCGCAGCGCTCGCATGGTGGCACCATCCGTGCCGGGGGCGCGGCCCAGGCCGAGGTCGATGCGCCCGGGATACAACTCGGCCAGTGTGCCAAAGGCTTCGGCCACCACCAGCGGGGCGTGGTTGGGCAACATGATGCCGCCCGAGCCCACGCGGATGCGCTGCGTCTTGCCTGCAATATGGCCAATCAGCACTGCCGTGGCAGAGCTGGCAATGCCCGGCATGTTGTGGTGTTCGGCCAGCCAGTAGCGGGCAAAGCCCAGTGCTTCTGCTTTTTGGGCCGTTTGCACGGACACATCCAGGGCCTGGCGCACCGTGCCGCCTTCGCGCACAGGCACCAAGTCCAGCATGGAAAGGCGAGGGGTTTTGAATTGCATCTCGGGTCTCACTCTTGAAATAAGAGCTGTTTGTGCTTGTTACAACTGGATTTGCAATACTTTTCTATTGGAAATCCTTGTGTGGTAAGCGCAAGAAGCTCACTTTTTGGAGATATTGCGTCGGGTGATTTCGTTCTTGCTGGTAATGGCCACCAGCACCGCCCACACAATGGCCACCACCGCCACGCCCCAGTTGTTGTCGCCCATTTCCATGGCAATCACGGTCAGTGGCAATGCAACCAGCGCACCCAGGCGGATCAGGCGCTGGAGCGTGAACGTGCTCAGGCGTGGCTTCATCACCACCAGGGCGACCAGACTGGCCACGGCCAGCAACGTGATGTAGAGAAAAGCATCGCCACCATAAGGGGTGGCCCAGGTACGCAGGGATTCAAACATGCGCACATTGTGGGGCAGATGGTGGTGGGCCTTCCCAAGCAAAGCCCGTTAGACCCAGGGATTTCAGGCCAAAGCTTGCAGCGCTGCAGTGTGCGTCTGCCAGGAAATTGCCGTGCATTGCCCGAATGCCGGAGCTGGCAGCGTCCAGTCCCTGGCCGCAGGCTGGGCGTGGCCATAGCGCAGCAACCACAGCACGCAGCGCACCACGCCGGCATGCGTGACCCAGACGACATCGCGGGTGCCGTGCAGGCTGTCGTGCCGCCAGCTGTCGAGCAGGGCCTCCTGCACACGCTGCAGCATGGCGGCCAGGCTTTCGCCACCACCAGGCGCCGTGCCGTACAAATCCTGCGACCAGGCGTCGACCGCCGTCTTGCCGATCGCACTCCAGGCCTGGCCTTCCCAGGTGCCGAAGTGCATTTCCTGCAGTCGGGGGTCAGCATGCACCTGTCCTGTCGGCACTTCAAGCGCCTGGGCCAGTTGTGCACAGCGCTGCAGCGGTGAATGGCGCACCAGCGCGGGATGCGGCAGGCTGCGCGCAAAGCGCAAGGCCGCGTGCAAGGTCTGGCTGGGCTCGGCCGGGACATCCAGCTGGCCATAACACACCCCCGGCGCGACCAATGGCTGCGCGTGTCGCAGCAGCCACAGCTGGGGCGGGCGGGTCATAGGGTTTGCGCCAGCACGATGCCGGCAGCCAGATACATGGCCAGCTCGCAGACTTGCTGCGTGGCGCCCAAACAGTCGCCGGTCATGCCGCCCAGGCGGCGCTGAAAACGCCAGCCCATGTAGAGGGTGATGCCAGCCGCGGTCAGCAGCACTGCCGCGGTCACCGGCCAACCCAGATAGGCATGCACCGCAGCCAAGGCGGGCATGCACCACAGCCCTGCCACAGCCACGCCCCCCCAGGACAACGGCTTGCCTGCGATATGCAAGGTTTTGGCAGTGGCGGGTTTGCTTACGTGCGGCAAAGCGCGCATGAGCCACAGCGGCGCACCGCGGGAAAGCACATGAATGCCGCACAGCAACAGTGCTCCTGCCGCAATGTCGATGGTCAGCAGCAAAGCCACAAACACCACCTTGGCCGTCAGGCCCAGGCACAGCGCCATCACGCCATAAGCGCCCAGGCGCGAATCCTTCATCACATCCAGCGCCTGTTCGGCAGGCAGATGCCCGCCCAGGCCATCGGCCACATCGGCCATGCCATCTTCATGAAAACCACCCGTTACGGCGAGGCTGGCCACGGTGCTGAGCACAGCGGCCACCCAAGGCAGCATGGGGTGTGCAGGCAGCAGATAGTTGCAGCCGAGCACCACGGCGGTGACCACCAGCCCCACCAGCCAGCCCACCCCCGGCAGGTGCGCCGCACTGGCGCGCTGCATGGCGGGGCTCCAACCCACCCAGGCTGCCAGCCGGCCAGTGACGGGAATGCGGCTGAAGAACTGAACGGCCAGCAAAAAGTGGCGAATGGCTTGCATGGAATTGAAAAAATCGAAGCTGCCAGCGCTCACCAGTCAAGGCTTTCAGATATTTATTGATCTGAATGCTTTGTGCAGTAAGCGCTGGCAGCTCATTTTTTGTGACCTATTTCAAGAACAGCTGATAGGCCGGGTTGTGGGTCTCTTCCACCCACGGATAGCCCAGTTGCTTGAGGAAGCTTTCAAACTTCTTGCTGTCCTTTTCGGGCACCTGCATGCCCACCAGAATGCGGCCATAGTCCGCGCCCTGGTTGCGGTAGTGGAACAGCGAGATATTCCATGTCGGCGCCATCAGGCTCAGAAACTTGAACAGCGCGCCAGGTCGCTCGGGAAAGACAAAGCGCAGCAGGCGCTCCTCCTGGGCCAGTGGAGAATGGCCGCCCACCATGTGGCGCAGGTGTTCCTTGGCCATTTCGTCGAAGGTCAGATCCAGCGCGGCAAAACCGTGCTTTTCAAAGTTCTTGGTGATCTTCTCGCTCTCGCCCTTGGCATTCGTGGTCAGACCCACAAATACATGCGCCTTGCTGTCATGGCTGATGCGGTAGTTGAACTCGGTCACGTTGCGCGCGCCGCCGGGCAGTTTGCCCACCACCTCGCAAAAGCGCTTGAAGCTGCCGCGCTCTTCCGGAATGGTCACGGCAAACAGGGCTTCGCGCTCTTCACCGACTTCGGCGCGTTCCGCCACAAAACGCAGGCGGTCAAAGTTCATGTTGGCGCCGCAAAGAATGGCGGCATAGGTTTCGCCCTTGGTCTTGTGCTTGGCGACGTACTGCTTGATGGCCGCCACGGCCAACGCGCCCGAAGGTTCGACGATGGAGCGCGTGTCCACAAAAATGTCTTTGATGGCCGCGCAGACCTGGTCGGTGTCCACTTCGATGTAGTCGTCCACCAGCCCCTGGGCAATGCGGAAAGTCTCCTCTCCGACCAGCTTCACCGCTGTGCCATCGGAGAACAGACCCACATCGGGCAGCTCGACGCGCTCGCCAGCCTGCACGGACTGCAGCATGGCGTTGGAGTCCTTGGTCTGCACGCCAATGACTTTGATGTCGGGGCGCACGGCCTTGATGTAGTTGGCCACACCAGAGATCAAGCCGCCGCCGCCAATCGCCACGAACACCGCATCCAGGCGCTGACTGCCCAGCTTTTGCAACTGGCTCAGCATCTCCATGGCAATCGTGCCCTGACCCGCAATGACGTCGGGGTCGTCAAAGGGGTGAACGAAAGTCAGGCCCTCGGTCTTTTGCAGCTTGACGGAGTGTTTGTAAGCATCGGAAAAGCTGTCGCCGGCCAGCACCACCTCTCCCCCCAAGGCAGCGACGGCATCGATCTTCACCTGCGGAGTCGTGGTGGGCATCACGATGACGGAGCGGCAACCCAGCTTTTTCGCACCCAGAGCCACGCCTTGCGCATGGTTGCCCGCAGAGGCGCAGATCACCCCCTTGGCCAGTTGCTCCTTGGTGAGGTGTGCCATCTTGTTGTACGCACCGCGCAGCTTGAAGCTGAACACCGGCTGCTGGTCCTCGCGTTTGAGCAGCACCTTGTTGTGCAGGCGGCGGCTGAGGTTTTTGGCAGGCTCCAAGTCCGACTCGATCGCCACGTCATACACACGGGCGGTGAGGATTTTGGTGAGGTAGTCAAAGGGGGTGAGTGTCTTTTGTGCGGTCATAAAGCGACAAACCAAGGCTGGCGCCTTGCAACGCCAAACAAAAGCGCATCATAGGCACATGGAGCGCAGGCCCACCATCACCGTGTTGCAGTGCCCCCATCGTCAGGATAAAAAAAAGCCCCGAGCCAAAAGGCTAGGGGCTGAATCCACCGTTAGAGGAGGTGGAGGAGACAACTGGTTGCGCTACAGTCTTGCGACTGTGAAATCACCTGCCAAGCAAGCGATGAACGCATGACGCGCATTGTAGCGCGAATTTTGCTGCGCCGCAGCAAGTTTTCAGGGATTACTGAAATTTCAGGCCACAAAAACACGTTGGCCTGTGTTCGGTCATCCTTTCGACCCTCACACATTGACCAAACCAAACAGGAGTAAACGTATGGAATGCACCGTCAGCTGGACCGGCGCAGCAGGCACCCGCTCAGGCATGGGCTTTATTGCAGAAACCGGCAGCGGCCATGTCCTTGCCATGGACGGCGCTCCTGATGAGCGCAATCCTGCCAATGGTGGTCAGAACCTGGCCCCTCGCCCCATGGAAGCCTTGCTGGCTGGCACTGGCGGCTGCACTGCCTACGACGTGGTCCTGATCCTCAAGCGCGGGCGCCACGATGTGCGCGGCTGCTCCGTCAAGCTGCAGGCCGAGCGTGCAGACGTCGAGCCCAAAGTCTTCACCAAGATCAATATGCACTTCACGGTCACCGGCAAGGGCCTGCCTGCTGCTGCCGTCGAACGTGCCATTGCCATGAGCCACGAAAAATACTGTTCGGCCAGCATCATGCTGGGCAAGACAGCCGAGATCACCACGAGCTTCGAGCTGGTGGAAGCCTGAAGGCGTATTCGGCAATCTTTCGTTGTTTGAGATGTATCAGTGGCCAGAGGCCAGAAACAAACAAAACTGGTGAGTGAACGCGCGCTGTTGTGCTGCCCCTGTCCGCTGCTTTTCCCTGAAAAGCAAGAAAAAACGCACGCCACAAAGGAAGCTTTTTTGTCGTGTCTAAGCAACAAAAAAGATGGAATTAAGCCCCGCCATGGGGATTTTCTTTGCGCCCAGCTTCCCAGTCTGGTGCAATAGCTCCCAACTTCCCCACCAGGAGGTTGGCGCGCATTGCGGCTGCCCTCGAGGCATATAAAAAGCTGCAACACGCCTTCAACAAACCTTGGAGTAATCGAAATGAAGAAATCTCTGATCGCTTTGGCAGCTCTGGCAGCTTCCGGCTTCGCAATGGCTCAGTCTTCCGTGACACTGTTCGGTGTTGTTGACACCGGCGTGAGCTACATTGACAACGCAAACGCTGCCGGCGACAACGTTTACGGTTTGAGCACCAGCGGCAACACAACAAGCCGTCTGGGCTTCCGCGGCGTGGAAGATCTGGGTGGTGGTCTGAAGGCTGGTTTCTGGCTGGAAGGCGAAGTATTCGGTGACAACGGCGGCTCCGGCCTGAATTTCGCACGTCGTTCGACTCTGAGCCTGATTGGCAACTTCGGTGAAGTTCGCCTGGGTCGTGAATTGACACCTTCCTATAGCAAGGTCAGCTCGTACGACGTATTTGGCCAAACTGGTATTGGCCAAGTTATGGCTTGGCGCGCTTGGGACGCTACAGGTACTGCTGACGAAACCGCAGTGCGTGCTAGCAACATGGTGAGCTACTACACCGCTAAGTACAGCGGTTTCCACGCTGGTCTGGGCTATGGCTTTGACGAGCAAGTGGAAGGCAAGGAAGGCCGTTATGTTGGTGGTTATGCTGCCTATGACAATGGTCCTCTGAGCGTTGCTCTGTCCTATGAGCAGCGCAAGGTCGGTGCCCTGGGCGCCGCTGACCGCGACAGCGTGACACTGGGTGCTTCGTATGACTTTGGTGCTCTGAAGCTGTCTGGTAT
>JAEYRT010000056.1 GCA_023435325.1 Pseudomonadota bacterium
GGCAGGCACATTGAAACTGGCAGCTGCACAATCTGATCGCGACTACAGCGTGCTGATGGACAACAAGCGCACGACCGTCACCTTGGGTTACGACCATTTCCTGTCCAAGCGCACCGACGTCTACACGGCCGTGATGTATGACAAGCTGAGCTTCGACGGTGCCAGCAACCAGTCGGGCACCAGCGCTGTGATTGGCCTGCGCCACCGCTTCTAAGGCAGCGTTCAGCTTCACAAGCAAGCAAGCCCCGCACTGCGGGGCTTTTTTATTTCTATGTTTTACATAGCATCCAACGCTTCATCAGCAATGGATTCAAAGTGTTTTATTTTGAAAAACAAGCTGTATCAAGCGCTAACAGCTCACTTTTTTAGTGTTTCTGTACGCTGATTTTCCTGCAACACCTGCAGGCGCAACTGCGCTGCCTGAGCACCTGCTGCATCCCCCTGGGCGCTGGCCAGACGCTGCTCCACCAGCAACCATGCCATCACGGCACGACGCCACCCTTGCTCGGATGCAATCTGCGCCGCCTGTTGTACTGCAGCCCTGGTGATGGCTCCATGGCGCAAAGCCACACCGGCTGCCGTCAGCTGGGACAATGGAGGCGCTTGCGGCAGCACCTCCAGCGTTGGACGGCCTTCCAGCAGCTGCGCAGCCACAGCTTGCTGTGCCACAGGCAGCAAGGCCACATCGGCCGAACCATGCCTCCCCATCAAATAACGGGCATAGGCCTGCTCGGCTGGCGCAGCACCAGCTGCATAACGCTGGTAGCGTGGGCAGTCACCCCACTGCAAGGCAGCCGTTTGCACGGCACACTGCAGCAATGCCATGCGTGCCATGATGCCCGGCTGCCCCGTCGCAGCCACCTCATCAAAGGCCTTCCTCCATTCCACCTCCGCCACATTGCTGCGCCCCTGCAGAAATGCCTTTTGTGCGCGTTCGGATGCAGACTGCGCCTCCCGCTCCCAAGCGGGGCTGGGCGTCTTGCCTGCACATGCGCCCAGCAGCAACGCTGCGGCCATTCCCAACGGAAAAAATACATGCTTCATGGCAGTTGAATCTCCGTCTTCTTGGCAAACGGCCATTTGCGTTGCAAGTCGGTGAGCATGTCCTCGATCTTGCGCAAATTGCTTTCGACCTCATCCTGCAGCTGCCCCAGATCGCCGCTCGCATCATTCACATTCGCGGTGATGGATTCGGCATTGAGCAACACCGCATCAAGCTTTCTCAGACTGCCACGCGTTTCTTCCAGCAACCGCTGCAGCGAAACCACCGTGGCACGCACCTGAGGCATGACGCCATTGGCATCAAACACCTGCTGATCAGCGCGTCGCACCACCTGATCCATACGTGCCAGCAACTGGTTGGCACGGTCGAGCATCTCCACGGTCTTGCGTGCATTTTCCGGTGTACCCAGCAGCACTTCCATGGCGCCGCTTTCCCCATTGAGCTTCTCGCCCAGCAAGCGGATTTGCTCCATCGACCGGCCCAGTGATGAATCCTGCGCCGTCATCAGACTCAGGTTGTTGAGCAAGTCCTTGGCCATGGCCACGATCTGCGGAATCTCTGCCGTTGCATCTCCACGCAGCACCGGGCGCTCTGCCCCGTCAGGCAGCGGTGGATCTTCCAGCATGCCACTGTAGGCCTTGATGGTCGTGCCTCCCACAATCCCCTTGACCAGGGTGAACACACTGGATTCACGCAACCAGTGTGCATCCTTGCTGGGCACCGCCACCACGATGCGCACATTGCCATCGGGAGCCAGCTCCAGCCGGCTGACGCGTCCGATTGGGAAGCCCGAGAAGGTCATGTCCATGCCGACAGTGACCCCTTCCGAGTCATCCGAAGTCAGCACCAGGGTTTGCGTGGGCTCAAACACACCACGTGCATACAACAGGTACACCCCGGCTCCCACAATCAAGGCAATGGTCAAGAGCAGTAAGGCCGCCGCCTTGCGCTCCAGATGGTTCACAGGGCGCAGTTCTGGCGACAAGGGATCTGCAGGTGACGGGTCAGGTAATGACAAGATGCGCGCCCTTTTCGTTCAGTAATCAGTAATAGTTGCCCATCAACGACGCCAGCTCGATCAGCAGCAGCACCGCGAACATGCGCACCAGGCCATTGAGCTCATCTCCAGGCCGTGTCGCCTGTATCTTGGGCTTGGCATACAGCCCTGTTGCAACCGGAATGATCGCCACCGCCAGACTCGACAACCATGTTTTCAACACGAACACCAGCGTCACCGACGGATTGAACACGTGGCCAAACATGCGGGTATAGCCTTCGATGCCCGCTGCCGAAAAGCCATACACCCCAACATAGGCCATCACCAGGGCCACCACACAGGACAAGGCGGCCAAAGTAACGCTGGCATATAGACCCGACACCACGCGCGGAAGCACTTCGGTGCGCATCAGCGCCTCGCCTTGCTGCTCGCGCTGCGCCCATTGTCCGGACTGGCGCAGCAAGGTCAATTCCGTGGCATTCGGAATCGTGCAACGCATGGCCACGAACAAAGTGGCAGTCAGCGGGATCAGCTCCAGGACCAAGACCCGAATCACCATCTCCAGCGCATAACGCGACAGCCCATAACTGATCGCCGTCACCACCACGATGCGCGTGATCACCAGGCAGATCAGCGCTGCCAGCAGCGTGAAGCCCAGCAGGATGGGCACGGTATCCCGATACATGCGCTGCAAGATAGGACGCAATGAAACCAGGCGATAGGTGGAAGGCGAAAGCAGCAGCACCCACACCATTGCACCCAGATAGAAAATGCGCGCCCATGCGACGGCAATATCGCGCACGGAGTGCCAGACGCGCAAGGACCAAGGGGGAGAAGAAGTGCGATGCCGCATGTTTTGCATCATAGGCAAAGCCTTGGCTTTTACCAATGCGCTGCTGCGCAAAAGCAAAAGCCCGCCTTGCGGGCAAGACGGGCTTTATTTGGGGTGGCTGATGGGGCTCGAACCCAAATAATACTAGCACAGACCCCGCATGGATAGTGGCTTTCAGAGGGAGCGGTGCCTAACGCTCTGCCCAATCATTCCCCATATTTCCCCATGTTTCCCCACTTTCTGCCCAAAATTCTGCCCAAGGATTTTTGGTGCTTTAAGAGGGCGTTGTTGCA
>JAEYRT010000081.1 GCA_023435325.1 Pseudomonadota bacterium
CCACTGCGCACTTCGCCGCCAAGAACCCCGCGCACATCACCATTGCCAACCGCACCATGGAGCGCGGGGCCAAGCTGGCCAGCCGCATAGGTGCCAGCGTGATGCCCTTGGCCGAAATCCCCGAGCATCTGCACGAGTACGACGCCATCATCAGCTGCACCGCTTCCACCCTGCCCATCATTGGCCTGGGAGCGATTGAAAGTGCGCTCAAGAAGCGCAAGCACCGTCCGATGTTCATGGTCGATCTGGCTGTGCCGCGCGATATTGAGCCCGAAGTCAAGGACCTGCGGGACGTGTACCTGTACACCGTGGACGATCTGGCCAGCGTGGTACGTACCGCCCAGGCCCAGCGCCAGGCCACCGTGGCCGAGGCCGAAGTCATCATCGACGCAGGTGTGAACCACTTCATGCAATGGATGCACCAGCGTGCCCAGGGCGGTGTGGTGCCCTTCATCCAGCAGCTGAACGCCCAGACCGATGCCTGGCGCATGGCGGAAATTGCCCGCGCCAAAAAGCTCATCGCCAAGGGGGAAGATATTGATGCCGTGCTGGAGGCACTCTCGCGCGGCCTGACCCAGAAAATGATGCACGGCACCTTGGCCGCCCTGCACAAGGGCAGCGAGGAAGAGCGCGCCCAAACGGTGAACACCGTATCCAAACTCTTTCTGCGCCCCGGTAAACCCGGACAGCGTTAGCGCCCCTGCGCATCTCGGCTTTCACAGCCAAATCAGCCTCTAGCGCTTGTCACACAAGCGCTGAAAGCTACCCTTTGCGTAGCACCTTTTAAAGACCGAACATGAAACCATTCCTGCGCACCCAGCTGGAGCGCTACGCCCAGCGCCTTGAAGAACTGGACTTCCTGCTCTCGCGCGAAGACATCATGGGCGATATGCAAAAGTACCGCAGCATCTCGCGCGAACACGCCGATGTGACTGCGGTGGCAGGCCGCTACCAGCGCTATCTGCAAACCGAAGCCGACATTGCCACCGCACGCGACATGCTCGAAGACCCCGACATGGCCGAGATGGCGCAGGAAGAGATTGCCGAAGGCGAAGCCGCGCTGGTCAAGCTCGAAGACGAACTGCAGCGCCTGCTGCTGCCCAAGGACCCGGACGACGAGCGCCCTGCCTACGTGGAAATCCGTGCGGGCACGGGCGGTGACGAGTCTGCGCTGTTTGCCGGTGATGTGGCCCGCATGTATACGCGCTACGCCGCCAACGTGGGCTGGAAAGTGGAAATCATGAGCGCCAATGAAAGCGAAATTGGCGGTTACAAGGAAATCGTGCTGCGCATCGATGGCGACAACGTCTATGGTGCGCTGAAGTTTGAATCCGGTGGCCACCGCGTGCAGCGCGTGCCTGCAACCGAGACCCAAGGTCGCATCCACACCAGCGCCTGCACCGTGGCGGTGATGCCGGAGCCGGATGAGCAGCAGGCCATCACGCTCAACCCTGCCGACTTGCGCATCGACACCTTCCGCGCCAGTGGTGCAGGCGGTCAGCACATCAACAAGACCGACTCTGCGGTACGCGTAGTGCACATCCCCACCGGCATCGTGGCCGAGTGCCAGGACGGTCGCAGCCAGCACAGCAACAAGGCCAAGGCCCTGCAGGTGTTGCAGGCGCGCATCCAGGAAAAGGAACGCAAGGAGCGCGAAGCCAAGGAAGCTGCCATGCGCAAGGGCCTGATTGGCTCGGGCGACCGCAGCGACCGCATCCGTACCTACAACTTTCCGCAAGGCCGCTTGACCGACCACCGCATCAATCTGACGCTGTACAAGCTGCTGAACATCATGGAAGGTGACCTGGGGGATGTGATCGAAGCCCTCAAGCAAGCCCGCGAAGCCGAATTGCTGGCCGAGTTGGAAGTCAACGGCTAATCCGATTACAAGCCAAGTTGGCCGCTCACCCTTATTCCACTTGCGATAACAGCTATACAAAGTGAATCCGTCTTTGACCTTGCAGCAAGCCCTGCTCCAGGCCCACCACCAAGGGCTGGAACGCATCGATGCGCAAATGCTGCTGTTGCACGTGCTGGGCAAACCCGATGCTGGGCGCGCCTGGCTGCTTACGCACGACGGCGATGTGCTGACCAGCGAGCAACAGGCGCAGTTTGCCGCACTGTGCGCCCAGCGCCTCGACGGTGTGCCTGTGGCGTACCTGACGGGCTGCAAAGAATTTTTCGGCTTGGCGCTACAGGTGGATGCGCGGGTGCTAGATCCACGCCCCGACACGGAGACTTTGGTCGAGTGGGCGCTGGATGTGGTTGAAAATCGTGTTTCACCTGCCATCATTGATCTGGGCACCGGCAGCGGCGCCATTGCCTTGGCTGTGCAAAGCCAGCGTCCCGACGCAGCGGTCACCGCGGTGGACTTCAGCCATGATGCGCTGGATGTGGCACAAGCCAACGCCCAGCGCTTGGCGCTGCCTGTGCGCTTTGTGCAGTCATCATGGCTAGAACAAGTGAAGGGCCAGTTTGATGTCATCGTCAGCACCCCGCCCTATATCCGGGAAGATGATGCACACATGCCGGCCCTGCGCCACGAGCCACGCCACGCCTTGACCAGCGGAGCGGAGGGTCTGGACGACATTCGTGCCATCATTACCCAAGCGCCTGCACATTTGAAGGTCGGCGGCTGGCTGTTGCTGGAGCACGGTTGGGACCAGGCCAAGGCCGTGCAACAGCTGCTGCGCGAGGCAGGTTTTACCCAGGTGCACAGCCGCCAGGATCTGGCGGGGATTGAACGCTGCACCGGCGGCCAAATCCCGCTGACAGCCGACAAGCCAATACAGTGAAATAATCACAGGCAGTGCTGGCCTTTTATTTACAGCCAGCTCCCCTGCAAGGAGAACCCATGAGCGACGTACAACAACGCATCGACCAACTGGTCAAAAACAACGACATCCTGCTGTTCATGAAAGGCAGTGCCAGCTTTCCCATGTGCGGTTTCTCTGGTCGTGCTGTGCAAATCCTGAAGGCTTGCGGCGTGGACCCCAAGGCGATTGCCACCGTCAACGTGCTGGAAGACCAGGAAATCCGCCAGGGCATCAAGGACTACAGCAACTGGCCCACCATTCCCCAGCTGTACATCAAGGGGGAATTCATCGGCGGTTCGGACATCATGATGGAGATGTACGAATCCGGTGAACTTCAACAAGTGATCAACGGCGAAGCCTGATCCACGCATGCCATTGCAGGACGTCATGCTTGAACCCAGCACCAGTCTGACTGGCATGGCCCCTGCTTTATCCAAAACCGCCCCTGTGGGCGGTTTTTTCGTTTTCGGCCGCAGGGCAGCGGCACGAAGCATGGTTCAACGCCGGCATGCGAAGGAGGCATGCACCACGGGGACATTCGGCCGTCACCAGCCACTGCACTGACTTATGACACTCACCCAAAGCCTGCTCATCATTGCGCTGCTGATTGCCGCCAGCGCCTTCGTAGCCGTGGCCGAAATTTCCCTGGCCGCTTCCCGCCGTCTGCGTCTGCGACAGATGGCCGACGAAGGCGACCCCCGTGCAGAAAGAGCCATTCAGCTGCAAGAGCAACCCGGTGACTACTTCACCGTGGTGCAGGTGGGACAGAACGCCATCGCCATTCTTGGCGGTATCGTGGGTGAAAGTGCCCTCAGTGCCACGCTGGCCCAGATTCTGGCCTGGTGGATGCCCGAGAGCACCGCACAGAACATGGGATCGGTGATTTCGTTTTTCATCATCACCTCGCTGTTCATCCTGTTTGCCGATTTGCTGCCGCGCCGCCTGAGCATGGTTGAGCCCGAGTACCTGCTGGTGCGCGTGCTGCGCCCCATGCGCATGCTCACCAAAGTGTTCAAGCCCGTGGTGTGGTTCTATGGACGCATCACCGATGCTGTCATCCGTGTCCTGGGCCTGCCCGACAAGCGCGATGAACGCATCACCTCCGACG
>JAEYRT010000082.1 GCA_023435325.1 Pseudomonadota bacterium
GGATAGACATAGGCCAGCACATCCAGCGGCAGGGCATGCACCGGCACTTCCGGGATGTCCGCAGGTTCGGCCATATGGTGGTCAATTTCCACCGTGGCCTGGTACTGCACCTGCAAAGCCCCGGGCCGGGCACGCAGACGCAGACAGCGCTCTCCCGAATTCGGGCTGGGTTGCACCTGCCACTCGCTCGAATCCGGTGTGATGCGGAGTGTTTCTTCCGGCACGTGCTGGTGCCGGGTACGGGCAGCATGGATGTAAAAGAAAAAATCGGCCCCGGGTGCCTGCACCGTATAGGCCAGATTGACTTGCAAGTGGAGTCGGATCATGGATGTCTTCACAACGTAAAGCACACGTGCGCCATCACTGAACCCAGCTGCCGCCACGTGCTGCCGAGCCAGTATGTGCTGACCTGCGCTGACCGCCTGTCAGTGGAATGCGCTTCACCGCTCCAGCCAAAGCGACGACGCATGAGCGGCAGTCCAACACATCGCCAAGCGTGCGATGGGCATGCAGGCGGCTCGGTTGCGCCTGAGCCGCCATAATGCCGGGCAGTCGCTGCACCGCCTGGGTGACAGAGGCTGACGAGCAACCATCCCTTTTTTGTTTTCCGAGTCCATGCCTGCTACCGAATTTGCCCCCGGCCTGACCATTCAGAACATCACCGCGCCCCAAAAGCTCAGCGACTACAAGCTGATTGCGTTTGACATGGACTCCACCCTCATCACCATCGAGTGCATTGACGAGATTGCAGACGCTACCGGCAAGAAGGCAGAAGTGGCAGCCATCACCGAAGCCACCATGCGTGGTGAAATCACCGACTTCAAGGACAGCCTGCGCCAGCGTGTGGGCAAGCTGGTGGGCGTGACCGAAGCGGACATGCAGCGCGTGCTGCAAGAGCGCCTGCAGCTCTCGCCCGGCGCTGCGACCCTGGTCAAGGCAGCCAAAGCGGCTGGTCTGAAAGTGCTGCTGGTCTCTGGCGGCTTCACCTTCTTCGCCGAGCATGTGCGCAAGCTGCTGGACATCGACTTCGTGCGCGCCAATGTACTGGAAGTCCAGAACGGCGCACTGACCGGCGGGTTGATCGAGCAATCCTGGGGTGTCATCTGCGACGGCGCGGAAAAGCGCCGCACCCTGCTGGAAGTGGCCAGCCTGCTGGGCATCGAACCCGCACAGTGCATTGCCGTGGGCGACGGTAGCAATGACATTCCGATGATGCAGGCGGCGGGTTTGTCCGTGGCCTACCATGCCAAGCCTCGCGTGCGTGCCGAAGCCAAGGTGTGCATCAACGAAGGAGGCCTGGACCGTTTGCTGGAAGTCCTGCAATAACGCCAGAGCAGCAGCCCAAGAAGGCATCCAAGAACTAAATAAAAAAAGAGCAGACAGCGCTTGCTTTATAAGCATTTCAAATACAAAACTATCTGAAGTGCTTGATTTTCAAGCGCTGGCCGCTCTTTTTTTATTTTTCTACTGCGCACAGGTGGCACGTTAAAATCTGCGCCCCACACCCATAACGCCAATACTCCAACGTGTGCGGACGGCAAGCAGCGGCCTTTTTGTTTTCCATTCACGGGAACTCGGGCTTGCAATTTGCTTTCTACCCTCCATGTATCCCCATGACAGCGCGCACTGTTGCGTGCTGCGGTCGGTACATGACCTCTTTGATTGAACTCCTTTTTTCAGGAACCTCAGTGAAAACTTCTTTCCGCACCACCGCTTCCGTGATCGCCGTAACTGTTGCTGCTTTGGCCGCCCCTTCGCTGGCCCACGCCAAGCGCATGGGTGGTGGCAAATCGGTGCGCCCTGCCGCCATCAACAAGGCTCCCGCCAAGCCCGCAACGCCTGCTGCACCTACCGCAGCGGCCAAGCCCGCTACACCTGCGACACCTGCAACCCCAGCGGCTGCCGCTGCACCCGCAGCTGCTCCTGCAGCAGCTGCCGCCCCCGCCGGCGGCGGCATGATGGGCACCATCGCAGCCACCGCCGTAGGCGCTGTGGTGGGTACCGTGGCAGGCAACGCCATTGCTGGTGCTTTCAGTGGTGATGACCAGGCTGCTGCTGAAGCAGAAGCCAAGGCCAAGGCAGAGGCAGAAGCCAAGGCAGCAGAAGCCGAAGCTGCCGAACTGCAGAAGAAGCTGGACGAAGCCAAGGCCAAGGCCGAAGCTGCCCGCGCTGCGGCCATGTAATCCTTCCTGCCTATGGCAGAACCCACGCCCTGCCGGCTTACGCTGGTGGGGCGTATGTCTTTTCAGGCTGTGCTTTTTTCAAAGGCGATGCCGAATCGGGTCAAGCAGGCTTTTCAACCCGTTGTGGTCAAGCTCGTGCATCAATGCCAGCAAGTGGCCGATCCGGCCTGCAGGGAATCCTTCACGCGCAAACCAGGCCAGATAGTTGCCGGGCAAATCGCACAGCAAACGATTCTTGTACTTGCCAAAAGGCATGCGAAGGGTGACGAGTTGCTCCAGATCTTCAGCTTGCATGAAGGTCGGATTCCTGAATGTGAAAATTTTGCATAAAAACCACTTTCTTTATAACCAAATACATTAAATCTAAAGACAGGCACGCCTGCGCAAGGCTACACTTGTGCATACGCTGAAAACAGTGCCGTACTGCTTTCGGGCTGGATGCAAGAGCATTTTTATCTGTCACAGGAACCGAGATCCGCATGTTGAAGAAGACCCTGACTGCCGTGGCCATCGCTACTTTGGCCATCTCCGCACACGCTGCTGACGTACTGAAGGTCGCAGCCACTGCCGTGCCCCACGCTGAAATCCTGAACTTCATCAAGCCCCAGCTCAAGGCTGACGGCATTGAACTGCAAGTGCGCGAATTCAGCGACTATGTGCAGCCCAACGCGGCCGTGGAAGACAAGCAGCTGGACGCCAACTTCTTCCAGCACCAGCCTTACCTCGACAGCTACAACAAGGACCGCAAGACCAGCCTGGTGCAAGTGCCCAATGGCAAGGTCCACGTAGAGCCTTTTGGCGCCTACTCCAAAAAGGTCAAGAACGTGAGCGAACTCAAGGACGGTGCCACCATTGCCATCCCGAACGATCCCTCCAATGGCGGCCGCGCCCTGCTGCTGCTGGCCAAACAAGGTTTGATCGAGCTCAAGGATCCCAAGAATCTGACAGCCACAGCCCTGGACATCGTCAAGAACCCCAAGAAGCTCAAGTTCCGTGAACTGGAAGCACCTTTGCTGCCCCGCGCCTTGGATGATGTGGATCTGGCCCTGATCAACACCAACTACGCCATCGAAGCCAAGCTCAACCCCACCAAGGATGCGCTGTTCATCGAAGATGCGGACTCGCCCTACACCAACATTGTGGCGGCCCGCAAGGACCGCGCTGAAGGCGCCGACATCGCCAAGCTCATGAAGGCCCTGCATTCCGCAGAGACCAAGAAGTTCATCGAAGAAAAATACCAGGGTGCCGTGGTTCCCGCCTTCTGAGCGGCGTTGCCATCCACTTTGACCAAGCGCTGCAATTGCAGCGCTTTTTCTTTTGGCAAGTGCGTTTGGCACGCACGCCACAGTGCAAGCTTGAGCAAATTGCTACTGGATGTATAAATCAGTCAGCCGTCTGCTGGCATGATGCATGCCGCAAAAAAGCTTATCTGTTTCAATCTCCTGCCTGGAATTTCCTTTATGAGCGACCATGCCTCTGTGTCTTTGGACAAAGCTATCACCACCGGTTTGAGCGAAGTCACTTTGCACCGCACCATGGAGCTCTACAACGCCTACCTTGCCTCCAACAGCGAGCGCACCCTGAATTTCCGTGGCGATCTGGCCGAGGCCTATCACTACGACAAGGTCACGCCACTCAAAAAGCCGGCCCTGACCAAAGGCTACGTGGTGCTCATCGAGGCCACCAGCCAGAAGACGGGTGAAACTGGCCTCTATCAGATTCTGGCCAACCAGTGGAAACTGCTGGAAGTGCTGGCCCGCATCGACTGAAAAAACCGCCCAACAGAAAAGCCCGTGTGCCAGTGCCACGGGCTTTTTGCTTGGCGCAGGCGGCGGAATGTCAGCTCGGCAATCCCTGCCACACCCAGTAGGCCAGCGCCATCATCATCACCCCGGTCAGACCATCCAAGAGCCGCCAGGCCATAGGCTGGGCAAACAGATGGCGCATGCGCTGCGCGGCCACACTGAGCAGGGCAAACCACACCAGGCTGGCGCAGGCCGCGCCCAGCACGAACATCCATTTCAGATTGCCCTCCTGGCGCGCACCAATGGAGCCCACCAGCACCACCGTATCCAAGTACACATGCGGATTGAGCAGCGTAATCACGGCCAGGGCACTGAGCACGCCCAGCAAACCCCGCGGCCCAACCTGGCTGCTGTCGGCCACCACCGATGCGTCCGGCGCCATCCACATGCGCCACAGCGCAAAGCACCCATAGCCAAACAAAAACAGCACCCCGCCCCAGCCCAGCCACAAAGCCACGGAAGGCTGACTCCCGAGCAGCTGCGCCATTCCGGCCACGCCAAGGCCGATCAAAATGGCATCCGACATCACACACCAGGCCACACAGGCCCGTACATGCTGGCCGCGCACGGCCTGTCGCAGCACATACAGATTCTGGGCGCCGATGGAGATGATCAATGACAGGCACACGGTAAAACCGGCCAGCCATGAAGCGGTGATGTTTGCAGTTTCCATGCACGGAATTCTCAAAGGGTCTGCAACATAAGTAAAATTAAACAATCTCAATCAAATTAAGTTTTACTACATGCTTGATTACGCAGGTCTGGAAGCACTGGCCGCTGTGCTGCGCGAAGGCAGCTTTGACCGGGCTGCGCGCAAGTTGCACGTCACGCCTTCGGCCATTTCCCAACGCATCAAACTGCTGGAAGAACGCGTGGGCCAGGTTCTGGTGATGCGCGGCACACCGTGCACAGGCACCGAGGCAGGCCGCCGCCTGTGCCTGCATGTGGAACAGGTGGCACTGCTGGAAAACGAACTGCGCCGCAACAACCCCGAGCTGGTACCGGAAGGCCAGGTGGCGCGCCCCACGCTCAAGCTGGCAGTCAATGCCGATTCATTGAACAGCTGGTTCGTCGATGCCATGGCCGCCTTCACCCAGGGCGGCAACGAATTGCTGGACATCAGCATTGACGACCAGGACCACACGGCCAAGCGCATCAAGGAAGGCGATGTGATGGCAGCCGTAACGGCCTCGTCCAGCCACATCACGGGCTGCAACATCTGGCCTCTGGCCAATATGCACTACGTCGCAGCGGCCAGCCCCGCATTCATGCAGCGCTATTTTGGCGAAGCGGGTGTGACCCCCCAGACGCTGTCCCAGGCACCTTTGCTGACCTACGACCGCAAGGACGCCCTGCAGGACAAATGGCTGCATCAGCAAGGCGTCTCGGCGCGCCACGCGCCGCCGCGTCACTGGGTGCCGTCGGCACACGCCTTTGTGCGTGCCAGCCTGGCAGGCATCGCCTGGGGCATGCACCCCACCGTGCTGATTCAGGAGCATTTGCAAGATGGCAGCTTGGTCGAACTGGTACCCGACAGCCGCATGTCCGTGCCGCTGTACTGGGCCCATGCGCGCAATGCGCAAGCCGGTCTTGAACGCCTGACCCAGTGCGTGATCAACGCAGCACAGGCCTGGCTGGACCCTCTGGAGCCCAAGGTCTGACGCCAAACAAGCTGCGATGCATGGGCATGCGCAGCTTGTTTTGAACATATTGATGAGGTCAGCCCCCCATTGCCCCAGGCGCTAATGCCGCATCTCCCGGCCGGTTTCCAGGACATTGAAGTTCAGCAAATCCGTGGCCAGCACCGTCTCCCACATGAAGCAGGCCAGCGCAGCAATGAACGAGGCCACACCCGCCAGAAAAGAGAAAACGGCCATGTGATGTCCCTGGCTGAACCAGGCCTGCCCCACAAACAAGAACACGATCGTCAGGCCAATCAGAAAGCCGCACAGCGTCAGCAAACCAATCGACCAGTTCGCAATGCGTCCGCGGGTGCGTAAATAGTTCAGCTCGCGCAAGCCTCTTTCAATGAAGGCTTCGTCACTGCTGCTGCGCACGCGCTCTTCCATGATCCGAGCCCGGTCAATGATGCGCGCCAGCCGCCCCGCCACGGCGCTGATCATGCCGGCCACCGCCGTTAAAAAGAAAACCGGCGCAACTGCCAGTTGCACGCTGTGCGTGACGCTGGATGGATCCATCATGTTCTTCGCTTCCTTCACACGAAAGTATGCCTGCATGCCCGCCCAGACCGGGACAACGACCAATCGTCCAGCCGCTTGCGCGAGCGCAACAAACGCAGGCCCTGCCTTTGATGTTTCGCAAACGCCAGCCCCAGGGCACACGCGATAGTGACCGCATTCCATAACCCATAAACCATTGCGGAGGATGTTTGCCATGAAGATGCTTACCGACCTGATCTCCACAGACTATGGCCTGATGAGTTTGATCGTGATCCTGATCGTCATTGCCATGTGGATTTACTTCACCGTGCTTTTCATGGGCAAGATCGACAAGAGCAGCGCCGAAGCAGCCAAGGCCGCCAAGACAACAGCGCCTTCATCCGCCCGCACCTGATTTCAACCTGCGGCATCCCGGCCTGCTGAACGCAGGCCTTTTTTGTGTCTGCGTTCAGCAGGCACTGGGCGATCCTCATATTTTGATAGCTTCTGGCGCTTATGTACCAACATTTTGCATATTAAATAGTTTGCAAACGCAGTGCATTCAAGCCTCAAGCGCTCTTCTTTTAAAAACCTTTGAATACCGCTGCCACCACCGCTTATGCAGCGCAGGCACAATCGCCTCCATGCCTTCGCCCGCCAAGCCGCCTGTTTCAGAAACCCACCCTGCACCGCCAGCCCCCAGCCTGGTGCGCAGCTGGTACGCACGTTGGCTGCTGCGCATCCTGGCTGTGCTGGCTCTGTGTCTGGGCCTTGCGGGAGTGTTCATTCCTGGTCTGCCCACTACGGTCTTCATCCTGATTGCAGGCTGGGCAGCCATGCGCAGCTCACCCCGCATGCATGCCTGGCTGTGGAACCACCGACTGTTTGGCCCCATGCTGCAGAACTGGGCTGCCGGCGGCTTCGTCAGTCGCCGTGCCAAACGCAGTGCCACCGCCATGATGGTCATATGCGCCATCATTTTGTGGCTCACGCCGACCCCCATGTGGGTACGCGGGAGTGCCTGCGGCTGTATGGCGGGCGTTCTGGTCTGGCTGTGGCAGCGCCCCGAACCTCGATAGAACAAGTGCATGAAGCCTGTTTGCTTCACTTTTTTGGCCAACTGACCAAACAGCCAAAAATCCGTGTATATAATCTTGGTCTTGTTCCCTGATAGCTCAGTCGGTAGAGCGACGGACTGTTAATCCGCAGGTCCCTGGTTCGAGCCCAGGTCGGGGAGCCAAAAGATAAAGCCAAGCATTGCAAAGTGCTTGGCTTTTTTCTTTGCCTCGCTTTTCGCTGGCCAGCGCCGACCAGGACGAAGTTGATGAATCAGATATGTGGCCGTGCTGTCCTTACCAAGAAAAACGGGCTTCATCTGGAGCCCGTTCATGAACAAGTGACGATTGCCATGGCATCCCTCATGCTGCCCTGACGATGCCTACGGAAGATTTTGCCTTTTCTATCACGGGCTTGGCAGAGTCCATCCGGCCTGCACCCACCATGGAAGTGGGCACTTCAGGCACAGCCCTTGCCACTTCGGTGTCTCCGTTTTTGGCAGCCTCCCAGGAGGCTATCTCCCGCTCCAGTCGTCGGGCCCGCTCCGCGTACATTTCCGCAGAGGCTTGGTAGTGTTCGGCAGCGATGGAATGCTCCAGCATGGCCATCCGTGCTTCCTGCAAATAGGCACGGGCGCGTCGAATGTAACGGGGCTCTCCACCGAAAATGCGCATAGAAAACATGGTTGGTTCTCCTTCTTTCGCATCCCTCCAAGCGCCATAACCATAATGGTCTGGAAGATACTGCGAAAACCATAGTCTGCTTGCATCGTTTGTTTTGTCTCTATAGAACATCGATATGTGTAGGAACTTCCCTTTTCAGCTTGGCGCATACAGGGAAACAAACTGCAAGCAAGTGCAAACTTTAATGACAGACAGCATTCATGCGTGAGCCCTCCTTGATCTGGTTAGAAACTGGTGATGACTTTCCCCCCGTCCAGATGGCCTGGGGCGAAGACTCTCCGATGCCTGGACTGCTGGCTGCAGGCGGCACGCTGGACGCAGCCCATCTGCAAGCCGCCTATCGGGAAGGCATTTTTCCCTGGTTCAGTCCCGGCCAGCCCCATCTGTGGTGGTCACCTGATCCACGCATGGTGCTGCACACCGTCAACTTTCGCCTGCACCCTTCGCTGCGCAAGACGCTGCGCAAATTCATTCGCACCCCTGGATGTGAAATACGCATTGACACCGCCTTTCGGCAAGTGATGACGCACTGCGCCCAGACTCCGCGTGCAGGCCAGAGCGGCACCTGGATTGTTCCGAGCATCATGGATGCTTATTGCGAGCTGCACCACCAAGGCAAGGCACACAGCGTGGAAACCTGGGTCAACGGGCAGCTCGTCGGAGGGTTGTATTGCGTGGCCCTGGGTCAGGCTGTGTATGGCGAATCCATGTTTGCGCATGCCACGGACGCCTCCAAGATCGCACTGGCGGCGCTGGTGGCGCTGTGTCGCCACCACGGCGCCACCCAGATCGACTGCCAGCAGGCCACCTCACATCTGGCCTCGCTCGGGGCCGCAGAAGTGAGGCGAAGCGCTTTCCTGACCGAGGCCCAGCACCAGCAAAACCAGCCCGAAATGCACTGGCAATGGTGCCCCGTATACTGGAACACGCTTTCCTTGGGTCTGAATACCGATGACACAGCTCAATGACCTGCCGCATTACAGCTTGCAGTTCTATGCCACGGCGCCCTATCCGTGCAGCTATTTACCCGGCCAGGAGGCGCGCTCTCAAGTTGCGGCTCCCAGCCATCTGATCCAGGCCGAAGTCTATTCGGCCCTGGTGGCGCAAGGCTTTCGCCGCAGCGGCCTGTTCACCTACCGCCCCTATTGCAGCCAATGCCAGGCCTGCCAGCCGCTGCGCGTGCTGGTGGCGGATTACCGCCCCACACGCAGCCAGCGCCGTGCGGCCAAGCGGCATGCCGATCTGGAGATCAGCATTCAGCGCCTGCATTTTTCGCAGGAACATTACGCGCTGTACCAGCGTTACCAGCACATGCGCCACAGTGGCGGCGGCATGGACCAGGACAATGTGGAGCAATACACACAGTTTCTGCTGCAAAGTCGGGTGGAGACGCGCTTGGTGGAATTCCGCGATCCTGCGGCCGATCACGCGCTGCGCATGGTTTCCATCATTGATTTTCTGGAAGACGGCCTGTCTGCCGTCTACACCTTCTATGATCCCGATGCCAGCGCCAGCTACGGCACGTTCAACGTGGTGTGGCAAATCGACTTTGCCCACAGCATAGGCCTGCCCTATGTCTATCTGGGGTACTGGATCGAGCAGTCTCCCAAGATGCAATACAAAGCCGGTTTCCACCCGCACGAGGTTTTGCGCCACAACCTGTGGCATAGGGTCGACAAAATCTGAGCTCTGGCTGGCAATGTGGCCGCCAACGCCAAACATGTGCGCGGGAGCGACGAGTGGGGGCTAGAATCCGCCCATCAGAGAGACAGGATTCCACATGAAGAAAAACGATCAAGACGTGCCCGCCAAACCCAGTGTGCAAGTGCTGGAGCGCATGTTTGTCCTGATCGACGTGCTGGCCTCGCGCGAGGAAGCCGTTTCACTCAAAGAAATCAGCGAAAGAACCGGGCTGCACCCCTCCACCGCCCACCGCATCTTGAACGATCTGGCGGCTGGCCGTTTCGTGGACCGCCCGGAGTCCGGCAGCTATCGCCTGGGCATGCGTTTGCTGGAGCTGGGCAATCTGGTCAAGGCGCGCCTGAGCGTGCGGGAAAGCGCGCTGCCGGCCATGCGCCAGCTGCACAAACAGATCCAGCAGCCCGTGAACCTGAGCGTGCGTCAGGGCGACGAGATTGTCTATGTGGAGCGTGCTTACAGCGAACGCTCCGGCATGCAGGTGGTGCGCGCCATTGGTGGGCACGCGCCGCTGCACCTGACCTCCAATGGCAAGCTGTTTCTGGCGGCTGATGAACCCCAACGCGTGCGTGCCTATGCCATGCGCACCGGCTTGGCTGGCAACACCCACAACAGCCTGACCCAGCTGCCCATGCTGGAGCGCGAGCTGGCCAAGGCACGCGAAACCGGCGTGGCTTACGACAATGAAGAACTGGAGCTGGGTGTGCGCTGCATGGCAGCCGGCATCTATGACGATCAGGCCAAACTGATTGCGGCCCTGTCCATCTCGGCACCAGCAGATCGCCTGGACGAAGGCTGGCTGCCCAAGCTGCAAAGCACGGCCTATGAAATCTCGCAGGCCCTGGGCTTTCGCGGCCCCAACCCCAGCAGCCGTTGACACCGCGAGACAGTCTTCACAGCGCCCGCTCCACGCGGGCTTTGTTCTTTTTCAGACGTTCAGGCGCTATTCAGGCGCTAACCAGCGATAGATCGCGGTAGTCGGCAAAGGCCAGTACCTGATCGAAGTCGCGCACACGCTCGGTGCCAAAACCCGAAGTGAACCAGGCAAAACGCACACCGGCTGCTTGCGCACAGGCTGCGTCGGCATGCGTGTCGCCAAAGAACACGGCCTCTTGCGCCCTGACCTGCAGGTGCGACAAGGTGTAGAACAGAGGATCAGGGGCAGGTTTGGCCTTGCCGCTGGTATCTCGCCCGCAGACCACGGCGAACAAATCCAGAATGCCTGCGGCTTCCAGCCCCTGAATGGCCAGGTCGTACTGCTTGTTGGTGCACACGCCCAGAGCCATGCCCTCGCTCTTGGCGGCCAGCAGCCACTCATGCACGCCGGGATACAAAGGCGCCTGCCCTGCAGGCTGGCGGGCGTAAAAGCTTTCAAACAGCAGGCCCAGCTGGGCACGCCCGGTGGCTGGTACTGGCACACCACGCTCCTGGAACACATCCACAATCAACTCGGCAGCCGTTCCAAACATATTGGGCATGTGGTAGCCAGCGGGCAACGGCGCATGCCCCAGGTGCTGCAGTGTGGCGCTGGCTGCCTGGACAATGACCTGCTCGGTATTAAGCAAGGTGCCGTCCATATCAAACACCATGGCACGCACATCGCTCCAATCCATCATCTGCATCTCCCTCTTTCATTCAGACCGTCACTGCATTGTCGGCGCTTATGGCACTGCATGCCGCAGTGCAACACAAGCCACCGTGCGCCGCGCCATGAATCATTAAAAACAAGAGCTGCTAACGCTTACAGATATTGGTTTTGCGATAGTTTTATATCTGAAAAGCAGATATTTCAAGCGCAAGCAGCTATCTTTTCATTCAACTCAAACATGTCGTTTGACGTGCGTGCCCGGCTCGGGGGCCGCGCTGACATCGGCCTGCGCATGCAAGGCTGCCAGCAGATTGCATGAGGCCTGTCGGCCATCGCACAAGGCACGCAGGCGCTGCAATTCCGTCTCCAGCGTGCGCAGCTCCCTGAGACGCTGACGTACATGCTGCAGATGCTCATCGATGGTGTTGGTGGCGGCCAGACAATCGGCAGGCTGCTGCCCGTCCAGGGCCAAAAGGCGACGCACTTCGTCCAGCGACATATCCATGGCCCGGCACATACGGATAAAGCGCAAACGGTGCAAATCGACTTCGCGGTACAGGCGGTAATCATTGCCTTCACGGACTGCCGGCTGGAGCAAGCCCTCACGCTCGTAGTAACGGATGTTGGCTGCCGACACGCCCGTGCGTTTGGCCGCTTCCCCTATGCGCAGTGCTGGCATGGCTTGACCTTGAAGTGACTTTCAACTTTCCAATCATGGCATGGATACTCCACATACGCACTCCGCTTGCGGTTGCACCCCGACCGCTCGACACCCCCATGATCAAGACCACGGCCACGGCCATGACCATGGCATCTTGCCCAGTTGGCCACGCATTGGCACAGCGCTGGCCTTGGCGCTGCTGGCCGAGCTGGCCCACTGGTTCACGCCGCAGTACGCAGCGCTGGAATATGCAGGCATGGCACTGGCCGTACTGGCGATTGCGCTGTCGGGTCTGGGCGTGTACCGCACCGGCCTGAAGCATCTGTTGCAGCTGCAGCTTGGCATCCACGCCTTGATGGCCGTTGCCGTGACGGGTGCGTTTGTGATCGGTCAATGGCCCGAAGCCGCCATGGTCATGGCCCTGTACGTTGCGGCTGAGCGCATCGAAGACCAGGCCATGGATCGTGCACGGCGGGCCATCCGCCATTTGCTGCGCCTGGCGCCCGATACCGCGCAGGTGCTGCAGCCCGATGGCAGCAGCATCGCTACCCCCACGGCCGAGGTGGTGGCAGGCGCGACGGTGCGTGTGGCACCGGGAGCACGCATTCCGCTGGACGGACGCATCACGACAGGCCACAGCAGCGTGAACCAGGCTCCCATCACCGGCGAAAGCGTGCCTGTGGACAAGGCACCGGGCGACAGCGTATGGGCCGGCAGCATCAACCAGCAAGCGGAATTGCAGGTGCAAGTGACAGCGGCCACGGCTGATTCCATGCTGGCGCGCATTGTCCAGGCCGTGGAACAGGCACAGGCCGCCAAGGCCCCCACCCAGCGTTTTGTGGACCGCTTTGCCGCCATCTACACACCCATCATCATGGTGCTCGCCGTTGCTCTGGCCGTGCTGGCACCACTGGTGCTGGGCTGGACCTGGCTGGATGCGCTGTACCAGGCGCTGGCGCTGCTGGTCATTGCCTGTCCCTGCGCGCTGGTGCTGTCCACCCCGGTCACTGTCGTGAGCGCACTGACGGCTGCTGCACGCCAAGGGGTTTTGCTCAAAGGCGGCAGTGCGCTGGAGGCCGCACGCCAGCTGCGCCACATCGCACTGGACAAGACCGGCACGCTGACCACAGGACAGCCGGACCTGGTGGACTGGCAGGTGGTGGCGCCAGGCGCGCACCGTGAGCAGGTGGCTGCGATTGCCTGGCAACTGGCTTCGCGCTCGGACCACCCGGTCTCGCAGGCCATTGCCCGTGGTCTGGATGGTCTGGATGCTCAGCACGCAACGGCCCGGGCCAATCAGGCCCAGGAGCTGCAGGCCCTGCCCGGACGTGGCGTGCAGGCCAGAATTGGCGATCAAACCTATTACGTGGTGAATCTGCGCTGGGTACAGGAGCACGGGCTGGACAGCGCAGCCTTGCAAGCGGCGGTGCTGCCGCATACCCAGCAGGGCCGCAGCGTCAGCTTGCTGGCCACGGCGCAGCAGGTACTGGCTGTTTTTGCCGTGGCCGATCAGCTGCGTCCGCAAGCCGTCGCGGCTGTAGAGGCACTGCAGGCCATGGGTGTAACGCCGCTGGTGCTCAGTGGCGATCATCCCGACGCCGTACATGCCGTGGCGGCCCAGGCCGGCATCCGCCAGGCCTATGGTGGCTTGCTGCCGCAGGACAAGCTGCAACACCTGCGCACGCTGCAGACCCAGGGGCCCGTGGGCATGGTGGGCGACGGCATCAATGACGCGCCCGCACTGGCCCAGGCCGACATGGGCTTTGCCATGGGCGGCGCGCACAGCACGGACATGGCCATGGAAACGGCTGACGTGGTGCTCATGCATGACGATTTGCGGCGCATTCCGCAGACGGTGGCCTTGTCCCGGCGTGCCCACCGGGTGCTCTGGCAGAACATTGTGCTGGCACTGGGCATCAAGGCAGGCTTTTTCACCCTGGCCCTGGCCGGCATGGCCAGCATGTGGCTGGCTGTGCTGGCCGACATGGGGGTGAGCCTGCTTGTAGTGGCCAATGGTTTGCGCCTGCGCCGCACTTCACACAAAAAACAAGCATTGCATTAGGCATCACTGCATAATCTGTGCGCTGCGATAAAAGATACCACCCAAAAAACTGCGCACCCATTGCTTATCATGAGCCAGAACCACCAGCCCGCGTCTCCGCCTGTTCCGCCACCGCATACCTCCTTGGAAGATGTGGCAGCCATCATCACCGGCGTGCTGCTGGTGTCGGTGGGAGTGGCTTTTTTCAAGCAGGCTGGCCTGGTCACCGGGGGCATGGCGGGGCTGGCTTTCTCCTTGCACTACGCCACGGAGATCGGTTTCGGCCTGTGGTTCTTCGCGCTCAATCTGCCGTTTTACTGGCTGGCCATTCGCAAGATGGGGTGGGCATTCACACTCAAAACATTTGCCGCTGTCGGCCTGCTGTCCGTGGTGTCTGAATGGCAGCCCCGGTTCATGCAACTGCAATCCGTGCATCCAGCCTATGCCGCCATCGTCGGTGGCGTGCTCATGGGCGTGGGCATGCTGGTGCTGTTCAGGCACCGGTGCAGCCTGGGCGGCTTCGGCATTACGGCGCTGTACCTGCAGGATCGCTATGGCTGGCGTGCGGGCTATGTGCAGATGACGTTTGACTGTCTGGTGCTCATCAGTGCTTTTTTCATCGTGGATACGGAACGTGCGCTGTGGTCCATCCTGGCAGCGCTCACGCTCAACCAGGTGCTATCCATGAACCACCGCCCCGGCCGCTACGCCGCAACAGCACCACGCTGACATGGCGCAGTGAACCGGTGAATTTTTGCTTGCTGCAATATCCGGGCAGCACCTTCTGGTTAGCATGTAGGGACTCGTTTGTATGGATTGGATGTCTGCCATGTCGAATGCTTCCCGCCGCCAGTTTCTCGCCACCTTGGCCGCAGCCGCGACCAGTGCTGCCGCCCCA
This sequence comes from Pseudomonadota bacterium, assembly GCA_023435325.1. Taxonomy (GTDB): domain Bacteria; phylum Pseudomonadota; class Gammaproteobacteria; order Burkholderiales; family Burkholderiaceae_C; genus Comamonas. Next base: position 14,773 of record JAEYRT010000082.1, read on the forward strand.
ACCTGGGCCAGCACCCCCGCCCCTATTGCTGTCGAGGTATGGAAAGACCCGAACTGCGGTTGTTGCCAGGACTGGGTGGACCACATGCAGGCCAACGGCTTTACCGTGCAGGTGCACAACACCGGCAACAACGCCGTACGCGCCAAGTTGGGGCTGCCCCCCGAGCTGGGTTCCTGCCATACAGCACTGGTGGGTGGCTATGTGATTGAAGGCCACGTTCCTGCCGCTGATGTACACAAGTTGCTCAAAGCCCAACCCAAGGCGCTGGGCATCACCGTGCCCGGCATGCCGATTGGCAGCCCCGGCATGGATGGCGAGGCCTATGGCGGACGCAAGGACCCGTACGACGTGCTGCTGGTGACCAAGAACATGATCCGTCCGGGCGTGCGCACCTCGGTTTTCACGAGCTACCGCTAAACGCCAGCCCCTCAGCGGGCGCACTACACTGGCGGCCGCATGCATACCCTTGAAGACTTAGAAAGCGGCGCGCTCGCTGGTGCGCACCATGTCAGGCTCACGCACCTGGGCCTGACCACATTTCCCCGCCAGTTGCTGGATCTGGCCGATACGCTGGAAATCCTGGATCTTTCCGGCAACCAGCTCACCAGCCTGCCCGATGACTTTGCGCGCCTGCAGAAGCTGCGCATTGTGTTTGCGTCCGGCAACCCTTTCACCACCCAGCCCCCCGTGCTGGGCCAATGCCCACAACTGGAGATGGTGGGTTTCAAGGCCTGCCAGATCACCGAAGTCCCTGCAGACAGCCTGCCGCCACGCCTGCGCTGGCTGATCCTGACCGACAACCAGATCACCTCGCTGCCAAACAACCTGGGGCAACGCCCGCGCCTGCAAAAGCTCATGCTGTCGTGCAACCGGCTGCACCGCCTGCCCGATCTGCGCACTTGCCCGAACCTGGAATTGCTGCGCATTGCCAGCAAC
>JAEYRT010000151.1 GCA_023435325.1 Pseudomonadota bacterium
AGTCCTGGGAACGCAGCTTGCGACCCAGTTCTCTAACAATATTCGCAATAATTTCGGTTTCATGAACCGCAGTGAAGACGCAGATCGGGATGCGCGCGATAAAACATTTCGACAAGAGGGGCGCAAAGTCTTTAAGGAGGTGGTGCCCATCGCTGCGGCACATATTGCCTCTCATCTTGAACGCTTGGGTTATGCGCCTACGCAAGTGCGCCGTTACTGGTTACATCAGGCCAATTTGGGGATGAACCAATTGGTATTAAAAAAGCTGGTGGGTGATGCAACCGAAGACCGTGCCCCGCTGATTTTGGATGAGTTCGCGAATACAGCGTCTGCTGGCTCCATCATTGCATTCCACAAATACCGCGAAGATTTGAGCCAGGATGATATCGGCGTCATTTGTTCTTTTGGCGCGGGCTACTCCGTAGGTAGCGTTGTGGTGCGTAAACGCTCTTGAAGGACAAGTTTTGGACAGTAAAGAGGCCAATATGTGGGAACGGCTGCGTGCCCATTTTCAATCAGAAATTGCAGGCTTCGATTTGCCTGCTGCCTTTGCAAAAGATGCGCGGCGTCTGGAGAAGCTGAGTCTGCAGGCCCCCTATGTCTTTGCAGACCTTTCAAAAAACTGGCTTTCTTCTACCTCAGAGCAACTGCTTTCCCAGCTGGCCACAGCGTGCAATGTGCACACCTTGCGCGCAGCAATGCTGGCAGGCGAAACCATCAACTGCACGGAATCCCGTGCCGTAATGCATTGGCTGCTGCGCATGCCCTCTGATGCGGGAATGCTGCGCGACCATCCTGTCGTTCAAAACTGGGGGACTGGTATGCACCAGGCCTTGGCCAGCGTTCACAGCACGCTGGATGCCATGCTGGAACTGGCTGAGCAGGTGCGTGCAGATCGGAGCATCACCGATGTGGTGAATATCGGTATTGGCGGCTCGCATCTGGGGCCTGAAATGGTCGTGCAATCGCTGGAAGACTGGGTAGATACCGCGTGTAACTTTCATTTTGTATCCAATGTTGATGGGCACGAATTGGGCCATGTGCTGCGTAAGGTGAAGCCGGAAAGCACGCTGTTCCTGATTGCTTCCAAATCTTTCACTACGGCAGAAACCATGCTCAATGCGCATTCGGCACGCGCATGGTTCCTGGCTCACGGAGGAAGCGAAGACGCGGATGCGGAGTGCAATATTGATCGGCATTTTGTTGCGCTAACGACCAATACACGCGCAGCAGCAGAGTTTGGTATTTCGCGAACGCTGGATTTTTGGGATTGGGTGGGCGGACGCTTTTCCCTGTGGTCTGCCATTGGCCTACCTGTTGCAATTGCTATCGGTGCCAAGCAGTTCAAATGTTTGCTACAAGGGGCGCATGAAATGGATGCGCACTTCTTCAGCACCCCCGATGCGCAGAATCTGCCCTTGCGCCTAGGTTTGCTGGATGTCTGGAACCGCAATTTCTGCGGTTTCAACAGTCGTTGCATTGCGCCTTATAGTCATGGATTGCGTCGTCTCACGGCATATCTGCAGCAATTGGAGATGGAGAGCAATGGCAAGTCTGTGACCTGTGAGGGGCGCAAAGTGTCTGTTGCTACAGCACCTATTGTGTGGGGCGAGCCTGGTACCAATGGGCAACATGCCTTTTTTCAGATGCTGCACCAGGGGCCCGAAGTGATTCCGGTGGAATTTGTCGCGCTACGGGATGGCGGAAAATATTTGGGAGCACACCACCAAAGCTTGGTGATCAATGCGATCGCGCAAGCACAAGCACTCATGATGGGGCGAAGCGGAGAAGGTGTAGAACGTGATTGTCCTGGCAACCGGCCAAGCACTTTCTTGCTGTTGCAGACGCTGGACCCCGCATCGCTGGGTGCTTTGATTGCCTTATACGAACACCGCGTTTTCGTCTCGGGGGCAGTATGGGGCATCAATAGCTTTGATCAATGGGGCGTCGAACTGGGGAAAAAGTTGGCGCAGGAGTTGCGCATACGCCAGAAAAACAATGATTGGCAGGGCGTTGATCCATCAACGGTTGAGCTCATGCATCGTTTGGCTGCTTCGCCAACCAATGGTGATTCGGTAAGCTGAGCAGTAAAGGCTCTCCTGGCACGTGCCAGAAGCACTGGAGCATGGTGAACCCAATGAACAAAAAGGCCGCAAAAGCGGCCTTTTTGTTATGTGTGCAGCAACCAGAGCCTTGAAACTCTGGTTAGTAGCAGTCAGGCAATTACATGCCCATGCCACCCATGCCGCCCATACCACCCATGTCGGGCATGGCAGGAGCAGCGTCAGCCTTGGGGGCTTCGGCAATCATGCACTCGGTGGTCAGCAGCAAAGATGCCACGGACGCAGCGTTTTGCAGCGCAGTGCGGGTCACCTTGGTGGGGTCCAGGATACCCATTTCCAGCATGTCACCATAGGTGTCATTGGCAGCATTGAAGCCGAAGTTGCCTTGGCCCTTCAACACTTCGTTCACAACCACCGAAGGCTCGCCACCGGCGTTTGCCACGATTTCGCGCAGAGGTGCTTCCACAGCTGTCAGTACCAGTTTGATACCGGCATCTTGTTCCACGTTGCCAGTCTTCAGCTCGCCCACGGCTTGCTTGGCGCGCAGCAGGGCCACACCGCCACCGGCCACGATACCTTCTTCCACGGCAGCGCGGGTAGCGTGCAGCGCGTCTTCTACGCGTGCCTTCTTTTCCTTCATTTCAACTTCGGTCGCAGCGCCCACCTTGATCACGGCCACACCGCCGGCCAGCTTGGCCACGCGCTCTTGCAGCTTTTCGCGGTCGTAGTCGGAAGTTGCTTCTTCGATCTGGATGCGGATTTGCTTCACGCGGGCTTCGATTTCGTCAGCAGCGCCAGCGCCATCAATGACGGTGGTGTTTTCCTTGCCAATTTCCACGCGGGCAGCTTGGCCCAGGTCTTCCAGGGTCACCTTGTCCAGAGTCAGGCCCACTTCTTCGGCAATCACCTTGCCGCCAGTCAGGATGGCGATGTCTTCCAGCATGGCCTTGCGACGGTCGCCAAAGCCAGGAGCCTTCACAGCCACTACCTTCAGCACGCCGCGGATGGTGTTCACCACCAGCGTTGCCAGTGCTTCACCTTCGACGTCTTCTGCAATGATCAGCAGAGGACGGCCAGCCTTGGCCACTTGCTCCAGTGTAGGCAGCAGGTCGCGGATGTTGCTGATCTTCTTGTCGAACAGCAGCACGAAGGGGTTGTCCAGAATCGCGGCTTGCTTTTCGGGGTTGTTGATGAAGTAGGGCGACAGGTAGCCACGGTCGAATTGCATGCCTTCCACGACATCCAGTTCGTTGGCCAGGCTCTTGCCTTCTTCCACAGTGATCACGCCTTCCTTGCCCACCTTGTCCATGGCTTGAGCGATGATCTCGCCCACGTCAGCGTCGGAGTTTGCGGAGATCGTACCCACTTGGGCGATTTCCTTGGAAGTTGTTGTAGCCTTGGATTGGGCCTTCAGCTGTTCCACCAGAGCAGCTACAGCCTTGTCGATGCCGCGCTTCAGGTCCATGGGGTTCAGACCAGCAGCAACGTACTTGGAGCCTTCGCGCACGATGGCCTGGGCCAGCACGGTTGCAGTGGTTGTACCGTCACCAGCGATGTCGTTGGTCTTGGATGCCACTTCCTTCACGAGCTGGGCGCCCATGTTCTGCAATTTGTCCTTCAGTTCCACTTCCTTGGCCACGGACACGCCGTCCTTGGTCACGGTGGGGGCGCCGAAGGAGCGCTCCAGCACTACATTGCGGCCCTTGGGGCCCAGGGTGACCTTCACAGCGTTAGCCAGAATGTTCACGCCTTCAACCATGCGGGCGCGTGCTTCGCCGCCGAATACTACGTCTTTAGCTGCCATTTCAATTCTCCGAATTCAGTACAAAAAGTGGGATGGGTGAAAAGTCGATTTACTTCTCGACGACGGCAAACAGGTCGTCTTCCTTCATCACCAGCAGTTCGTTGCCATCAATCTTCACGGTTTGGCCAGAGTACTTGCCAAACAGGACACGGTCGCCAACCTTGACGTTCAGAGCGATTTGTTCGCCCTTGTCGTTGCGCTTGCCAGGGCCAACGGCCAGTACTTCGCCTTGGTCAGGCTTTTCGGCAGCGTTGTCAGGGATAAAGATGCCCGAAGCTGTCTTGGTTTCGTTCTCGAGGCGCTTGACGATCACGCGGTCGTGCAGAGGACGCAGGTTCATAACATCTCCTAGATATCAATCAACAAGGTGAAAAGTTCTTGCTTCCTGCCTGTGCAGGAGGGCATTAAACAGAGGCGGGTTGAAAGCTGTTAGCACTCAACCTCGTCGAGTGCTAATAATAAGGTAAAAAATTTTGCTTTCAAGAGGCAGGTATTCGAAGATTTTTTGCCGGCCATGGTTTTGCCTGGAAACCCCACCTCTAGAAAATGACCATCCCCCCGTGCGGATGCCACTGAATGAATGGCCCTGGAAACCATGAAAAATGCTTGCAATTCAATCGTTTGGGCAGGACTGCAGCACAGACACAAGAAGGGAGCGTGATGCACACGCTCCCTGTTGGGGTGCCTTCGGCGCCTGGTGGTTTCAGGCGTTAGCTTTGCTGTTTCTGGGCTTTGCGGCCAGAAGCACTACCTTGTTGCTGGTTGCTGGCTGTGTTTTCGCTGCCAGTTTGCTTGTTTTTGCCGGACTGCTGCTGTTGCTGCTTTTGCGCAGAGGATTCGTTGGTAGCGCCTTGCTGGCTGGGCGACTTTTTGCTGGATCCAGTTTGGTTGTGAGACTTCATGACCATGACTCCATCTTCAAACATTGGCTTGCATCAAACCCCCGTGGTTTGTGCAGTACCTATGCTCACTTTTTAGTTGATCTTGTTGTGTAGGTGAATATCCAACAGTGATTGCTTATAAGTAAGTATTTGCAAACCTAATGCTTGTGAAATCTGCAGGAAGCAAATGGGAGATGGAGGCTGGTCACCGCCTTTGGGTGATGGCGTGTCGCGATCAGCGAGGTACTGGGGCATACGCCCATCATGTACGGGATGGGGCCGCCAGTGCGTGCAGGGCATCGCCCGTCATGCGGTAGCGGATCCATTCAGACTGTGGTTTGGCACCGAGGCTGTCATAGAACTCGATGGACGGTGTATTCCAGTCCAGCACGCTCCATTCGAAGCGGCCGCAGTGCTTGTCGACCGCGATCCGGGCCAGATGGCTCAGCAAGGCCTTGCCCGCACCCTTGCCGCGGTGTTCGGGGGAGACATACAGGTCTTCCAGATACAAACCATGCTGTCCCTGCCAGGTGGAGTAGTTGAAGAAGTACACGGCGAAGCCCACGGGCGTTTCGCCATCCAGGCAGATCAGGCCAAATACCTTGGGGTTCTCGCAAAACAAGGTGTTGCGTACATGTTCGGGCGTGGCCAGCACTTCGTGTTCGGCTTTTTCGTAAATGGCCAGCTCACGCACAAAGTGCAGGATCAATGCGGCATCGTCAACGGTGGCGGGGCGGATGGTCAGGGCAGACATGGAACTCTCAATAGTGAATCAGGGCAGCGCAGGCTCTGGGCCAGCGCCAAAACGTGCAAAGCAGCGGCGCAATACGTGGAAATGGTCTTCAAACATCTGGTTTTCCAGGGCTGCCAGATCGTGTAGCGGCACCCATCGGGCGGCGACGGCATCGTCACCGCCTTGCACGGTAGGCAGGCCGGCGCCGGGCAGGTGGAAGACAAAGACATGGGTGATGGTGCGCCCGCGCAGGCTGCGGTCAGGGTGGTCAAAGACTTCCGTGCCTTGCAGGGCGTGGTCCATCTCGGCAGCGGACAGGCTCCACCCCGTTTCTTCGCGCAACTCGCGCAGGCAGGATTGCCACAAGGTGTCGCGCGGCTCCACAAAGCCACCGGGCAGTGCCCACAGACCTTTGCCAGGGGCGTGGCCGCGCTGGATCAGCAGTACATGGCCGCTGCAGACCAGCAGGCCATCGACGGTGACAAACACAGGTGGATAGGGCGCGCTGGACCACGCCGTGTGATAGCCGGAGATCATGCGCCACTCGGCGCGCATGGCTTCGTAGGCTGGCGTGGTTTGCCACTGGCGCAGCCAGTTGGCGGTGAAGGGCGGCACCAACTTGTTGAGCTGCGCCCACATTTGCGCTTGCGGCAGTTCTGGCAGATTCCAGTACCTCTCGCGCGTGGGCGTGCCGTCAAAGTCTCCCTGGCGCGGCAGGCTCAGCAGTTCCCAGCCGGGAAAACGCGCCAGGTAGCTGCTGCTGGCATCTTTGAAGTGGCCGACCAGCGCAATGCGTGCGCCAGCGGGCACCTGGGCCTGCACTGTGGCCAGCACGGCCTGCACCCAGCGCGGTTCGTCGTAGTAGTCACGCACCGGCACGCAGCGTACACGTGCAGCATCTGCAGCAGGCAGGCAACCCAGGATCAGCGTTTCGCGTTCTTGCCAGGTGAACGGGTTTTTGGGGGTGCGGGCCTGGTGAGCGCTGCCCAGCACGATGACCACTTGCCGCGCGGCCTGCAGTGCTTGTTGCAGCAACGCCAGATGGCCGAGGTGAAACGGTTGAAAGCGCCCGATCAGAACCGCAGTATGGGGAGCAGAAGCTGAAGACATTTTTAAAAGAATAGCTGCTTGCGTAATCTGGTAAAGGTTTTCAATGCTTTTTATATTTGAAAGTCTTTTCTATCAAGCGCTTGCAGCTATGGTTTGTTGATTAGACCAAAGGTTCGGGAATATCAAAAACCTGGCGCAGATAGGCCAGATAAGTTTCGTCATCGCACATGGTTTTGCCGGGCGTGTCCGAAATCTTGGCCACCGGTTGACCGTTGGCGCGCACCAGCTTCATGACGATATTCAACGGCGTCAGGCCCACGTCGTTGGTCAGGTTGGTGCCAATGCCAAAACCCAGCTGGATGTGCGGCGCAAAGTAGCGCCACAGCTCCAGCGCTTTTTCCAGGTTCAGGCCATCCGAGAACACCAGGCGCTTGGTGTGCGGGTTGATGCGCAGTCGGCGATAGTGGGCAATGGCCTGGTCGCCCCAGTCGAACGGATCACCCGAGTCGTGGCGCAGGCCATCGAACAGTTTTGCGAAGTACAAATCGAAGTCTTCGAGAAAGGCGCGCATGCCGACGGTGTCGGTCAGCGCTATGCCCAGGTCGCCGCGGTATTCCTGCACCCAGTCTTCCAGCGCCGCTTTCTGGAAGTCGCGCAGGCGCACGCCCTGGGACTGAAAGCTCTGCATGTACTCATGCGCCATGGTGCCGATGGGGGAGATGTTCAACTCCTTGGCCAGCAGCATGCTGGATGTGCCCTTGAACCACTGTGGTACTTCGCGCGTGAGCGTGGTGACCACCTCGCGGTGCCAGGGCTCGGAGAAGCGTCGGCGCAGGCCGAAGTCGGACAGCTCGAAGGGATGGGCCAGCACAGGCTCGTCGCGCACGGCACGCAGGCGCTCAATCTTGGCCTGGAGGCGGCTACGGCCTTCTGCCAGTGTGTCCGGTGTTTGCAGGCGGCGGAAATACAGCTCGTTGACGATGGCCAGCACATGGATTTCAAAGCCCATCACATGCACTTGCGGGCCGTGGGCTTCGATGCTCAGTCCGCCCTCGGCTGTGGCATGGACATGCACAAAGTCGCGCTGGAACTGGAACAGGCGCAGAAAGTCGACAAAGTCGCTCTTGATGTAGCGCAGGCTGCTCAGGTAGTCCAGCTCCTCTTTGGCAAAACGCAGATTGCACAGCTGGTCCAGCTCGGCATTCACTTCGGCTTCCAGCTCAGCCAGCGGATATGCCGTGGCATTGCGGCAGGCAAAGCGGTACTCCGCATGGGTTTGAGGGTGGCGGTGCAACATGGCCTGCCACATGGTGAACTTGTAGAGATCGGTGTCGAGCAGGCTGCGAACAATGGGCATGGGGCTGTCGGGAGAAGGGTTTACAGATGGCAGTCTGCGGTCGTGGTCAATTGCGCGCCAGCTGCTTGCAGGCGCTGCAGGAAGGCATGGTGTTCGGCAGAAAACCCTTGCACGGGGCTCATGCCATCGGTGAGCAGCACCATGCGCTGCGCAAAACCAGCGGGCGCGTGCTCCAGCAGGTGCTCCACGGTGGAACGCACGCAGTGGCTGCTGGCTTCACCTGCCACGATCAGTTGCCCGGCCTGCAGCAAGGTGTGCAGCAAAGGCCGATTCAGACAGGTTTCAGGGGCCTGCGGATCGGACACTTCAGCTTCCAGGGCGCTGTAATGCTCGGTCCAGGGATTGGTGCCCTTGAACACATGCAAGGTGGCGCGCTGGCGCGCTATCTGCCAGGCATCGCAGGCAGCCAGAATATCGGCATGTATGCCATGGCCCCAGCTGCCGATTTTGCAATGCACGGGCCAGACCATCAGCGTATAGCGCCCGCGCGCTTCCAGCGCGTCCAGATAGGCCAACGCACGGTGCGCATGGGCAGGCTGGCGGGGCTGGAACTGGTGATCGCGCACCTGTGCGGCAGTGATGGTCGTGAAAGGGGCAACATCACCGCCATCTCCACGCTGCCAGAAAGCCGGGTGCGCGATATCAAATACCTGGTGTGAATCCAGTGTGACCGTCACGTGGTCGATGTGCTGGGCATTCGCTTGCAGCCAGGCGGCCGTGCGCTGCATGTCGGCATGTGCGCCGGGCACAGGCAGGCTGGCGTGCTGGCCAACGGGGCAGTAGGAGTCGGGCAGATCGCAGAAGTCGTTTTGCGGATCGATCAGCAGCAGTTGGCGAAAAAGTGTCATGGCACGTCAAGGATGGACCAGCATACAAGGCAAGGGCGCAAGAACCGGCAGTTTAGGCGTTTCATTCCATTGCCAGGCGCAAACGCACAAAAGGCTGCCGAAGCAGCCCTTGGGTGCGTGCAGGGGAGGCGCTTATTTGAGTATCTTGCGCGCAGCGCCCACGCCCATGGCTGCCAAAATCACAAACACCACGGCCATGATCAGGAAGACCACAAACAGGATCTTGGCAATCCCTGCCGCACCTGCGGCCACGCCGGTGAATCCGAACAAGCCCGCGATCAGCGAGATGATGGCAAAAATGATGGCGTACTTCAGCATAGATGGCTCCTCTTGAAAGAAATGCCTTGAGGCAGGAGCCTGACGATAAGCGGCTGTGGCACAGCTGCCCGTCGGTAGCTACGGGGCGGCGATGTAGGAGCCCCGCTGAAAGCGCAGACGCAAAAAAGCCCGCGCAAGGCGGGCTGCTGATCGGTCTCTGGGGCTGTGTGCACATGGCTTTCGTCATACGCGCTTGATCCGTGCGTTAGTGAAAGCCAGCCAGACAGTTCTTCGCTACGCTCAGCCTTTCAGGCCTGCAGCGGCACGCAAGGCTGCTGCTTTGTCTGTCTTTTCCCAGGTGAACTCGGGCTCTTCACGACCAAAGTGGCCGTACGCTGCAGTCTTGCTGTAGATGGGGCGCAGCAGGTCCAGCATCTGGATGATGCCCTTGGGGCGCAGGTCAAAGTGCTCGGCCACCAGCTTGGCGATCTGGTCGTCAGGGATGACACCCGTGCCTTCGGTGTACACGGTGATATTCATGGGGCGGGCCACACCGATGGCATAGGCCACCTGCACCTGGCACTGGCGTGCCAGACCGGCTGCGACTACGTTCTTTGCTACATAACGTGCAGCGTAGGCCGCGGAGCGGTCCACCTTGGTTGGGTCTTTGCCGGAGAAAGCACCGCCGCCGTGGGGGCAGGCACCGCCGTAGGTGTCCACAATGATCTTGCGGCCCGTCAAACCGCAGTCGCCCTGGGGGCCACCCACCACAAAACGGCCTGTGGGGTTGATCAGGTACTTGGTGTCCTGCAGCCATTCCTTGGGCAGCACGGGCTTGATGATTTCTTCAATGATGGCTTCGGTGAACGATGCCTTCATCTGGGTGGCCGACTCCGACTGGTCAGGGCTGTGCTGGGTGGACAGCACCACAGTGTCGATGCTGTGGGGCTTGCCATCCACATAGCGCATGGTCACCTGGGACTTGGCGTCAGGGCGCAGGAAAGGCAGGCGACCGTCCTTGCGCAGCTGGGCCTGGCGTTCCACCAAGCGGTGGGCGTAGTAGATGGGGGCGGGCATCAGCTCGGGCGTTTCATCGCAGGCGTAGCCGAACATCAGGCCCTGGTCGCCGGCACCAATGTTGAGTTCGTCGTCGCTGGCCTTGTCCACGCCCTGGGCGATGTCCTGGCTCTGCTTGTCATAGGCCACCAGAACGGCACAACCCTTGTAATCGATGCCGTATTCCGTGTTGTCGTAGCCAATGCGCTTGATGGTGTCGCGCGCTACCTGGATGTAGTCCACGTTCGCACCGGTGGTGATTTCACCTGCCAATACCACCAGACCGGTGTTGGTCAGCGTTTCGGCTGCCACGCGGCTGTGAGGGTCTTGGGCGAAAATAGCATCCAAAATCGCATCGGAAATCTGGTCTGCCACCTTGTCGGGATGGCCTTCCGAGACCGATTCCGAGGTGAAAAGAAAGTCGTTCGCCATTGAATAAACTCCTGTAATCAGCAAACGCGTTGCCGCGGCTGAAAGAGTCGGGCGAACGCTTTAGCAGTCTTGTTTTATGTCGCCCTGCAAGTTGCTCTGTTAACTCGGCGACAGCCCCCTATTGTAATGCCAAGCCTTTTTCGTTTTCTCTCTGTAGTGCCTTTACCTGTGGCGCACCTTCTGGGTGCAGGCATGGGATGGCTGGCATGGCTGTTTTCTCCCACGTATCGCAAGCGTTTTGCACAGAACAGTGCCCAGGCCGGCTATCGGTTTGCCCAGGTGCGCGGGGCTATCGGGCATGCAGGCCGCATGGTGGCCGAACTGCCGCGGCTGTGGCTGCGGGAGACGCCCGTCAATGCCATTCATGGCGCGGCAGTGGTGGAGCAGGCCTGGGCCAAAGGCAAGGGAATCCTGTTTCTGACCCCGCACCTGGGTTGCTTCGAGTTGTCGGTGCAAGGTGCTGCCAAGCAGTGGTCCGCGCAGCACGGCCCCATCACGATTCTCTACCGCCCCGCCAAGCAGGCTTGGCTGGCGGACATGATGGTCACTGCACGCAACCGCAGCGGTATTCAGGCGGTGCCCACCACATTGGCGGGGGTGCGCCAGATGATCAAGGCGCTGCGCAAGGGTGAGGCCGTGGGGCTGCTGCCGGACCAAGTCCCTCCGCATGGCCAGGGCCAGTGGGCACCTTTCTTTGGGAAGGATGCCTATTCCATGACGTTGGCTGCGCGTTTGGCCTTGCAAACCGGAGCCACCGTCATCCTGGCGCGCTGCGAACGCTTGCCTGCCGGGCGCGGGTATGAACTCTTTTTTGAAGCATTGCCGATGCCGCTGTCCGAGCAGCTGGATGCAGCCGTCGTGCAAATCAACCAAGCTATGGAACACACGATTCGTCAGTGCCCCTCGCAATATTTGTGGGGCTATGGCCGATACAAACACCCTCGCCATGAAACACCCGCACAACAAGAAGGCGGTGCCGCATGAGCTGGAGCAAATTGGGTATTGGCCTGATGCATGTGCTGGCCAAACTGCCACTGCCCGTGCTGCGCGGACTGGGGCGTCTGGTCGGGAATGTGCTGTATGTGGCTGCAGCACCGCGTCGCAAGGTGGCGCTGCGCAATTTGCAGCTGTGCTTTCCTGAAAAGACTGAGGCGGAACGCAAGGCCCTTGCCAAGGAAAGCATTGTTATTTTCTGCCAGACATTTCTGGAC
>JAEYRT010000209.1 GCA_023435325.1 Pseudomonadota bacterium
GGGCGACACTGTGCTGGCCATTGGCAACCCCTTTGGCGTGGGCCAGACCGTGACCAGCGGCATTGTCAGCGCCCTGGGCCGCAATGAACTGGGCATCAACACCTTTGAGAACTTCATCCAGACCGACGCCGCCATCAACCCCGGCAACTCCGGTGGCGCGTTGATTGATGTGGATGGCAATTTGCTGGGCATCAACACGGCCATCTACTCGCGCTCAGGCGGCAGCATGGGCATCGGCTTCGCCATTCCCGTCTCGACCGCCAAGATCGTCATGGATGGGCTGGTCAAGGAAGGCAAGGTCACCCGCGGCTGGATTGGTGTCGAGCCGAACGAGCTGTCGCGCGAGCTGGCTGAGACCTTTGGCGTGCAGGCCACGCAAGGCGTCATCATCACCGGCGTGCTGCAAGCCGGCCCTGCCGCGCGCGCCGGCATGCTGCCCGGCGACGTGGTGGTGCAAATTGAAGGCCAGAACATTCGCAACGTGGCCGAGATGATGACGGCAGTGGCTGCCCTGCGCCCCGGCGAGAACGCAGAATTCGCCATCCAGCGCGGCAAGGAAAGCCTGACGCTGGCCATCGCGCCTTCCGAACGCCCCGTACCCCAGCGCATGCGGCCGCGTCCCCAGCAGCGATAGCATTTAAAAATAAGAGCTGCTAGCGCTTGTTGCACAAGGACTTCAGATAGAAAACATACTGAAACCCTTGTCAATGCAGCGTCGGCAGCTTCTTTTTTAGCTCTGACCCTGCCATGAAAAATCCCGCTGTCCGGTGACGGAGAGCGGGATTTAGGTTGCTCTGTGGCTGGCAGCGGTTGGATGTCAGGCCTGATCGGTTTCCGCTTCTTCCGGGTTCTTGGTGGACTTGGAGAACCAGCCTGCCGCCACAATGCCCACTTCATACAGCAAGCACATGGGGATGGCCAGCGCCAGCTGCGAAATCACATCGGGCGGCGTGACCACGGCAGCAATGATGAAGGCCAGCACAATGAAATAGCCGCGAAAGCTCTTGAGCTTGTCGATCTCCACAATGCCAAAGCGCACCAGCAGCATCACCACAATCGGCACCTGAAACGCCAGACCAAATGCCAGATACAGCGACAAAATGGCCTCCACATACGAGGCGATATCGGGAGTGGCCGCCACGCTTTCAGGAGTGAACCCCTGGATGAAGCCGAACATCTTGTCCAGCACAAAAAACTGCACGAAGGCAATGCCCACATAGGCCAGCAAACTGCCGAAAATGATCAGGGGCAGTGCAAAACGCTTTTCATGGCTGTACAGACCTGGCGCCACAAAAGCCCACAGCTGGTACATGATCCAGGGCAGCACGGCCAGGATGCCCACCATCATCAGCACCTTCAGCGGCACAAAAAATGGCGAGAACACACCCACGGCAATCAGCTTGGCATCCGGCGGCATGTGCGCCTTGATGGGTTGGGCAATGAAGTCGATCAAGCCATTGGGGCCAGGCCACAGGGCCAGCACAGCCACCGCCAAGGCAATGCCGTAAATGCAGTACAGCAGCCGGTCACGCAGCTCCATCAAGTGCTGCACAAAAGGCTGCTCGGTGCCTGCCAGCTCGTCTTCTTTGGTGGATTTGTCGGACATGGTCGAAAAAAGAACCGGGCCCAAGGGCCCTGCGGATCAAGAGAAAAGCACCGGCGCGGCAGCGCGCAGCGCCAGCAAACCCGCGCCTTAGCGCTTGGGCCGAAATCGTGCCATGCGCGCAGCGCCGGATTGCACGTGCGTGCGCACACCGGCGCGCGCCTTGTACCACCGTGGCACGGCCCCCCGCTTGAGGCGGAAGTTCTTGCCAGGGTGCTTGTAAGCCGGCGTGATGGCGCTGTGGCTGTCAAAGCTGTCGTAGCTGCTGGAAGACGTGCTGCTGTCGCCGCTGTCATAGGCAGACTCGAAATCGGTGGCTTCGCGCCAGTCCTTTTCAAAGTCGCTCGAAGCAGTTTGCACCGACTGCTGCACATCACGCGCAGCTGTCTCCACCGACTCCTTCATCTTCTTGAGCTCATCCAGCTCCATCGAGCGGTTGACCTCGGCCTTGACGTCCGAGACATAGCGCTGGGCCTTGCCCAGCAGCGTACCGACCGTGCGTGCCACGCGTGGCAGCTTCTCGGGGCCAATGACCACCAGAGCCACCGCACCAATCAGTGCCAGCTTGGAAATACCGATGTCAATCATGTCAACGCCCCTTGCAGGTGCTTGCTGCCATGTTCAGCCATCAGCTCTTTTGCTTGGCGTCAACGTCGATGGTGGTCTTTTCGGCCTTGGTCTGGTCCGCAACGGCGGCCTTGTCGGCTGTGGTGTCGGCTGAGCCGTCCTTCATGCCGTCTTTGAAGCCTTTCACGGCACCACCCAGGTCACCGCCCAGGTTCTTGAGCTTCTTGGTGCCAAAGACCAAAACGACGATCAGCAGCACGATCAGCCAGTGCCAGACGGAAAACGTTCCCATGAGATTTCTCCTAACGAATACAGGGCATTTTAGACGGCAGGCCAGCGCTGTGCCGCCTGCATGGCCTTAGCCCATGAACTAGATTGCCATGCGGCCTTCAGCCGTGTTTCCAGGGACGAGGGCCACCCAGCACATGAATATGCAGGTGGTGCACTTCCTGACCACCTTCGGTGCCCGTGTTCACCACGGTGCGAAAGCCGCCATCGGGATAGGGGTTGCAGCCCTGCTCCAGCGCCAGACGGGGTGCCAAGGCCATGATCTTGCCCAGCAGCGCCTCATCCGCCTGCGTGACCTGCGCCATCGAAGGAATGTGCTTCTTGGGCACGATCAGAAAATGCACGGGGGCTGCGGGGCGGATGTCGTGAAAGGCAAACAGCTCTTCATCCTCGTAGACCTTGCGGCTCGGAATCTGGCCGGCTGTGATCTTGCAGAAAATGCAGTCGGGATCATGCGCTGTGTCATGCGCAGTCAGTGCTTGGTCAGTCATGGCTTGCGAGAAAACGTGTGAATTTGTTGTTGTAGCTCAAGTGCGGAGGACGCCGGAACGCGCCCTCATGCATTGTCCATAATCTGCAGGGTCTGGCGCACACCTACGTCTTGGCGGTGATCATGCACCCATTGTTGGCCTTGCTTGCGCCCCAGCGCAAACAATTTGAGCAAAAAGCCCATGTCCACCCGCGACTTGCTGGAGGCACCGAATCTGGCCAGCGCCGCGCCACCGTCGATGCGGTGCATGAGCACGCTCTTGTAGCGCTGAGGATCCAGCTTGCCTTCGGACAGCAGGCGGCGCACGAAGTCGATGGCGCGCAGCTCGCTCAGCAATCCGGCGTTGAACATGATTTCGTTGGTGCGCTCCAGGATATCGGTGGCTGTATCGGGCAACTCGGGCGATTCAATCGGGTTGATCTGCACCAGCAGCATGTCGCTGCAAGCCGTGCGATAGATCAGCGGATACAGCGCCGGATTGCCAGAAAAACCGCCGTCCCAGTAATACGCACCGTCAATCTCCACCGCCTTGTAGAGCTGCGGCAGGCAAGCCGAGGCCATGATGGCGTCGGCCGTCACGCGCTGGCCACTGAAGATTTCGCCCTTGCCCGTGCGCACATTGGTCGCGCAGATAAACAGCTGTGGCATGCCTGGTACGGACCACGCCTGGTCCAGCGCTTCAAAGTCCACCACGCGCTCCAGCAGCCGGCGCAGCGGGTTGATGTCCAGCGGGTTGGTCTGATAGGGCGAGAGAAACTGGCTCATCATCCCCATGAGCGGATTGTTTGCAACAGGCACGCCCAGCGTGAACGCTCCCATGGCACCAATGCCTTCCCAGAGCCGGGTGAGGCTGGCCCGCGCCAACTGGCACCCTTGTGCGTGTCGCTGTGCAGCATCATCAGGATGGGCCTGTGCCGCGGCGGAGAAACCCTGCGCCACGGCCACGGCATTCATGGCGCCAGCACTGGTGCCGCTGATGCCCGGAAAGCAAAAACCGCCATCCTCCAGCAACGCATCCAGCACGCCCCAGGTAAAAGCCCCGTGCGAACCGCCGCCTTGCAAGGCGAGATTCAGGCTCTGAGGGGCTGTAAGTCGGGACTGGCTCATAGAGGGCTGGCAGTGGTCAGAGCGGCAACGGTTCCTGCTTGTTCATGGCCACCATGCCGCGCACGATGCGATAGAGGAACCAGATGGAAATCACGCACCAGGCCACCCAGCCGGGCAGGAAGAACAGCAGCCACAGCGGCGCCGTGACCACATACAGGATGCCAGCCCAGATCACGCTGCGCAGGCGCCACGAGAAGTGCGACTCATGCCAGGTACCACGAGCGTCCGAGCGTTTGACCAGATCGATGACCAGCGCAATCACCAGCACCAGCACGCTGACCTGCGCGCCAGGGATGACAGCCGTCACGGCCACGATCAGATGCAGGATGTAGCTGATCCAGCCCCAGGCCTTCAGGCCGTCGAGGGTGGCGCGGTCAACTGTGCGGGCTTCGATGATGTCATGCTCAGGACGATTCACTCGGTTTTCCCTTCCTGCGCGGCCCGCTCCTTGGCCTTGCGCAATGCTTTTTCTTCCAGACCGCTGGTGCCTTCACGGCGTTCCAGTTCGGCCACGACGTCTGCCGGTGTCAGGCCATAGTGTGACAAGGCAATCATGGAATGGAACCACAAATCCGCCACTTCATAAAGGATTTTGCCTTTGTCGGCGCCGGCGTCCACATCCTTGGCGGCCATGACGACTTCGGTCGCTTCCTCACCGATCTTCTTCAGAAAAGCGTCGGGGCCTTTATGCAGCAAACGGGCCACATAGCTTTTTTCGGGGTCACCGCCGTTGACAGCTTTGCGGCTTTCGATGACAGCAGCAAGACGGGCCAGGCCGCCTTCGACCGAGGCAGAAATTTGTTCAGACATGGTGTTTATTTGTAGATGGAAGCGGGATCTTTCAAGACCGGGTCAACGGCAATCCATTGCCCGTTCTTGAACACGCTGTAGAAACACGAGTGGCGGCCGGTATGGCAGGCAATGCCAGGCTCGTGTCCCTCTTGGGTGATTTTGAGCAGGATGACGTCGTTGTCGCAGTCAATGCGCATTTCATGCACGGTCTGCACATGGCCGGACTCTTCCCCCTTGAACCACAGCCTGCCCCGCGAACGCGAAAAATACACGGCACGGCCCAGCTCCGCGGTTTTCTCCAGGGCTTCGCGGTTCATCCAGGCGAACATCACGACGTCGCCCGTGCTTTGTTCCTGTGCAATCACGGGCACCAGGCCCTGCGCATCCCATTTGACCTGATCCAGCCAGCTCATAAGCATCCTGCTTTTTATATAGCTGCCAGCGCAGGCTGAAAGCCAGTTTCAAATACAAAACTATTCAAGAACCGCCTGGTGCCTGCGCAAGCCGCTCTCAAAATTATTACAGACGAACGGGAATGCCGCGTTCTTTCATGCGTTGCTTGGCTTGCTGAATGGTGTACTCGCCATAGTGGAAGATGCTGGCAGCCAGCACGGCATCCGCACCGCCTTGCTGCACGCCATCGGCCAGGTGGTCCAGGTTGCCCACGCCGCCCGAAGCGATCACCGGCACGCCCACGGCATCCGACACCGCACGCGTGAGCTGCAGGTCAAAGCCGCTCTTGGTGCCGTCCTTGTCCATGCTGGTGAGCAAGATCTCACCTGCACCGCGCTGCGCCATTTCTTCGGCCCAGCGAATCACATCCAGCCCCACATTCTTGCGGCCGCCGTGGCTGTACACGTCCCAGCCAGGGCCCATGGGGGTGCCGCCCGGGCCGATGCGCTGCTCGTCTTCAGGCGTACGGCGCTTGGCGTCAATGGCCACCACAATGCATTGCGAGCCGTATTTGTCGCTGCAGGCGTTGATGGTCGCGGGATTGGCAATGGCGGCGGAGTTAAAGCTGGTCTTGTCCGCGCCTGCGTTGAGCAAACGGCGTACATCCTCCACGGTGCGCACACCGCCGCCCACCGTCAGTGGAATGAAGACCTGCGAGGCCACCGCTTCGATGATGGGCAGGATCAAATCGCGCCCGTCGCTGGTGGCCGTGATGTCCAGAAAGGTCAGCTCGTCCGCGCCCTGTGCGTTGTAGCGCGCGGCGATCTCGACGGGATCGCCTGCATCGCGCAGTTCCAGAAAGTTGACACCTTTGACCACTCGGCCGCCGGTGACGTCGAGGCAGGGGATGATGCGTTTGGCAAGCATGGAAAAAAAACCGTTGTGTCGCGTGGCTACAAAGTAGCAAAAGATACCATGCGCCACGCCCTGCTTTGTGCACGTGCCCGCTTTAAAGCCTGCCTCAGGACAGTGTGCGGGCCACGCCGTTTTGCCAGCGCCAGGCATCGGCACACATGCGGCCCACATCGAGCTGCGCCGTCCAGCCCAGCAAACGCTGCGCCAGACTGGGATCTGCCCAGCATTGCGCCACATCGCCGGGGCGACGCGCGACAAGGCGGTAGGGCACGGGGCGACCGCTGGCTTTTTCAAAGCTGCGCACCATCTCCAATACCGATACCGGGCGGCCCGTGCCCAAATTGACTGTTGATTTCCACCCAGAAGTGACCCACTGGGGATGCGGATAAAAACTTGGACTGGTTTTTATGCGGCTAGACCAAGTTCTTGTCGGTATTCCACAGGACTTAAACGTCCCAGAGATACCTTGATACGTTTTTCGTTGTACCAACGAATGTAAGTATCGACAGCTTCAATGAACTGCTCAATCGTCGTTGATTGCCAGTTGCCGGGATAGAACAGCTCTATTTTCAGCCTTCCAAAGAAGCCTTCGCACGCAGCGTTGTCTGGCGAGCACCCTTTGCGGGACATTGAACGAACCAACTT
>JAEYRT010000219.1 GCA_023435325.1 Pseudomonadota bacterium
ATTCATAGGCACTTCAAATGCTTTTCTATCTGAAGTGCCCAGCCATCGTGCGCTAGCAGCTCTCATTTTTCATGCTGCTGGGACAGTGGCCTCGATGCGGATCAACTCCGCCCCTTCCGCCACCTGATCGCCCGGTGCATACAGCAATTCCTGCACCACACCGTCAGCTGGTGCGGCAATGGTGTGTTCCATTTTCATGGCTTCCATGACGGCCAAGGTTTGTCCCTGGGTCACGGCATCGCCAGCCTTTACCGCAAACGACACCACCTTGCCGGGCATTGGCGCGGTGAGGCGGCCGCCTTCGCTGTGGCCTTCGCCTGCGTGCGCCAGCGGGTCTTGCAGTTCCAGCACGGCCGCACCGCGTGGGGTGAAGATGTGGCGTGCATCGCCTGCCGTGTGCACTTGGGCCGTGCTGCGTTCACCTGCAAATTCCACCAGCAAGGCATCGCCTTGTGCACGCCATTGCAGCGCGCCTTCGGACGCTCCCACCTGCAATTGCAAGGCACCATCGCGGCCATAGGTCAACACGGCGTTGACGGTGTTGCTGCCTTGCAGAAACACGAAGCTGCGGCGCACGCTGGCGTGGCTGTGCCAGCCATCACGGCGGCTGAAGGGATCGTTGCCTTGCAGGGCTTGCTCACTTTGCAACTGCTGCGCCACGGCAATCGCCACGGCCAGTGGCGTGGGCACGGCGGTTTGATCGAACAGCACGGCTTTTTCGCGCTCAATCAGGGCCGTGTCCAGCTGGGCCGCGGCAAAGGCATCGCTGTGCACCACGTGACGCAGAAACTGCACATTGGTAGACAGGCCGACGATCTGCGTTTGCGCCAGTGCCTGATCCAAACGCGCCAGAGCTTGCGCACGCGTATCACCATGCACGATGAGCTTGGCAATCATGCTGTCGTAAAACGGACTGATGGCATCGCCCTCGCGCACGCCGTCGTCCACACGCACATCGCTGATCGCAAAACTGGTGCAGGCAGGTTTACGATAGACATGAAGGCTGCCAGTGGCGGGCAAAAACCCGTTGTCGGGGTTCTCGGCACAGATGCGGGCCTCAATGGCATGGCCGGTGATCTTGAGCTCATCCTGGCGCTTGGGCAGAGGCTGGCCAGCAGCCACGCGCAGTTGCCACTCCACCAGGTCTTCACCCGTGATGGCTTCGGTCACGGGATGCTCCACCTGCAGGCGCGTGTTCATCTCCATGAAGTAGAACTGCATGGCCTCGGGCTGGTCGTAACCGCCGGGCTGTTCCACGATAAATTCCACCGTGCCCGCGCCCACATAACCCACGGCCTTGGCCGCGGCAACGGCGGCTTCGCCCATGCGCTGGCGCATGGCTTCGGTCATGCCGGGTGCGGGGGCTTCTTCCAGCACCTTCTGGTGACGGCGCTGTACGGAGCAATCACGCTCAAACAGGTAGACGCAATTGCCCTGGGTGTCGCCAAACACCTGAATCTCGATGTGGCGCGGGCGCAGCACGTATTTCTCGATCAGCACGGCGTCATTGCCAAAACTGTTGATGGCTTCGCGCTGGCAGCTGGCCAGGGCCGCTGCAAAGTCCTCGCGCTGCGCCACCAGACGCATGCCCTTGCCGCCACCGCCTGCGCTGGCCTTGATAAGCACAGGGTAGCCAATGCGGTCGGCCTCGCGCTGCAGCAATTCTGGGTGCTGGTCGCTGCCATGGTAGCCGGGCACCAGCGGCACACCGGCTTGTTCCATCAGCTGCTTGGATTCGGCCTTCCGCCCCATGGCGCGGATGGCGCTGGCAGGCGGGCCAATGAATACCAGCCCTGCAGTCTGGCAGGCCTTGGCAAAGTCTTCGTTCTCGCTCAGAAAACCATAGCCGGGGTGGATGGCCTCAGCACCCGTTTGCTTGGCCGCTTCGAGGATGCGCTCCCAGCGCAAATAGCTGTCCTTGGGCGCGCTGCCGCCAATGTGGATGGCTTCATCGCAGGCGGCGACATGCTTGGCCTGGGCATCGGCGTCGGAGTAGACGGCAACAGTTTTTATTCCTAAACGGGCCGCAGTAGCGGCGACTCTGCAAGCAATCTCACCTCTGTTTGCTATCAATATTTTCTTAAACATGCCTTGTCTCCGTTTTGAATGTTTTTGGCATCTAGGGCTTATGTAGCAAGCGCTAGCAGCTATGTTTTCGGTAATTGCAAAGGATCGGGTTCTCCGGAACCCATCCAGCCTTTGAGTTTGCGAATGGCGGCTTTGAGAAAGCGCCACAGCAACCAGGTCACGACCCACATGGCAAGCACTGCGACGACCAGCACCACGGCAAACGCCGCCGGGTTGGCCAGCGCCAGCCAGACCGCGCCGACGGCGGCCGTGTCTTCAGCCAGGCTTGCGCCCACGTTGGAAAATGGCTCGGGTGAGGTGTTGATGAGCGCACGGGTTGTGGTTTTGGCCGCCTGGCTGGTCGCTGCCAGCGTGCCGCCCATCAGGGCCGCGACGGTGGCCATGGTGGCGTTGTCGGCACCAAACACACCGGCCGCCAGCGCCGCACCGGCAGGCACGCGCAGCACGCTCTGGATCAGGTCCCACAGTGAATCCACGCCGGGAATCTTGTCCGCGAAAAACTCCACAAACAGCAATCCCCCGCTGGCCAGCAGCATGACCGGATGCTCCAGCACATGCAGCCCGCCGGGCAGCTCCATCAAGCCCAATGCTCCTAGTGCCCCCACAATGAAGACCACGATGTACAACCGGAACCCACTGGCCCAGCCCAATGCGGCAGCCAGGGCCAGCAGTCCGGCCATGTCCATGCCGCTGGCAGCCTGGCTGACGGTGCTGGCGACTTCGCTGGCGCCGCTCAGCACCGCATTGCCGGCCTGCTCCATCGCCTCCCGGTCAGGATGCAGGCCCACGCTGTGCAGCCATTGAAGGATGGTGTCCCAGATGTGATTCATGGTGGCGTGCTCTCAGGCAGTCAAAAATGCCCTCACGATAACCAAGCCGGCTTGCGTTTGCCGAGGAAGGCCTGAACACCCTCTTTGCCTTCGGCACTGGCGCGGATGTCGGCGATGCCTTCCACCGTCTGCTGTGTGAGCTGGGCATTGATTTCGCGCTCGGCCGTATCCAGCACCAGCTTTTTGCAGGCACGTACAGCAGCGGGGCCGGCTTGCAGCAGATGCTTGAGCAGGTGGTCCACAGCGGTGTCCAGATCATCTACGCTGACGACTTGGTGCACAAAGCCGATGCGCAGGGCTTCTGCCGCATCCAGGCGCTCGCCGGTCAAAAAGTAGCGGTGTGCCGCACGTGGCCCCATGGCGCGCAGCACATAGGGCGCGATGGTGGCAGGGATCAGGCCGATCTTCACTTCGCTCAGGCAGAAGTGGGCCGTGTCCACCGTCACCGCCATATCGCAGGCTGCGACCAGCCCCATGCCGCCGGCATAGACATCGCCTTGCACGCGTGCAATGGTGGGGTGGGGGCAGGTGTAGATGGTGTGCATCATCGCGGCCAGTTTGCCGGCATCCACCACGTTTTCCTCGCGGCTGTAGTCGGCCATGCGGCGCATCCAGTTCAGGTTGGCACCGGCACAAAAGGCTGGGCCTTCGGCGGCCAGCACCACGGCGCGCACTTCACTGTGCTGGGCCACGGTTTCAAAGGCAGCGGTGATTTCGGCAATCACCTCATCGCTGAAGGCATTGCGGATTTCGGGCTGGGTCAGCGTCACGGTGGCAACGCCAGCATTCATCGTCAAGGTTACAGGGCGGGACATCGCTTCACTCCTTTTTTCAAGCACAGCCATTACATGCGGAACACGCCAAAACGTGTGTCGTCGATTGGCGCATTGCGGCTGGCAGACAGGCCCAGTGCCAGTACGCGGCGCGTGTCTGCAGGGTCGATCACGCCGTCGTCCCACAGGCGTGCGCTGGCAAAGTAAGGGTGGCCCTGGTCTTCGTACTGCTGGCGGATCGGTGCTTTGAAGGCCTCTTCTTCCGCGGCACTCCATTGGCCGCCCTTGGCTTCGATGCCATCGCGTTTGACCGTGGCCAGCACGCTGGCAGCCTGTTCGCCGCCCATGACGGAAATGCGTGCGTTGGGCCACATCCACAAAAAGCGGGGGCTGAAAGCACGGCCGCACATGCCGTAGTTGCCGGCACCAAAGCTGCCACCAATCACCACGGTGAATTTGGGCACGGCCGCAGTCGCCACCGCCGTCACCAGCTTGGCGCCATGGCGTGCAATGCCTTCGTTCTCATACTTGCGGCCGACCATGAAGCCGGTGATGTTCTGCAGAAACACCAGTGGCACCTTGCGTTGGCAGCACAGCTCAATGAAGTGCGCGCCTTTGACCGCAGATTCGCTGAACAAAATACCGTTGTTGGCAATGATGCCCACCTGCATGCCCTCAATGCGCGCAAAACCGCAGACCAGGGTGGCGCCAAAACGTGCCTTGAACTCGTCAAACTCGCTGCTGTCCACGATGCGCGCAATGATTTCGCGCACATCAAAGGGCTTGCGCGTGTCGGTAGGAATCACGCCATACAGCTCTTGCGCATCAAAAAGTGGAGCTGAAGGAGGCGTGTCAGCAGGCGCTTCAGCCTTGTTTTTATTTAAATTTTTGACGGCATTGCGTGCCAGCGCCAGTGCGTGCAGGTCGTTCTCGGCCAGATGGTCCGCCACGCCGGACAGCCGCGTGTGCACATCGCCGCCGCCCAGGTCTTCGGCACTGACCACTTCGCCCGTGGCCGCTTTCACCAGCGGTGGGCCACCCAGGAAGATGGTGCCCTGGTTTTTGACGATGATGGACTCATCGCTCATGGCGGGGACGTAGGCGCCACCGGCCGTGCAGCTGCCCATCACCACGGCAATCTGCGCAATGCCCTGGGCGCTCATGTTGGCCTGGTTGTAGAAGATGCGGCCGAAGTGCTCCCGGTCAGGAAATACGTCGTCCTGGTTGGGCAGGTTGGCGCCGCCCGAATCCACCAGATAAATGCACGGCAGGCGGTTTTGCTGCGCAATCTCCTGAGCGCGCAGGTGCTTTTTCACCGTCATGGGGTAGTAGGTTCCGCCTTTGACCGTGGCGTCATTGCACACCACCATGCAGTCCACACCCGCCACACGGCCAATGCCGGCAATCAGGCCGGCACCCGGAGCGGCGTTGTCATACATGTTCAGCGCAGCCAGCGGTGCCACTTCCAGAAAAGGCGTGCCGGGGTCCAGCAGTTGCTGCACTCGCTCGCGGGGCAGCAGCTTGCCCCGGGCAATGTGCTTGGCGCGGGCAGCTTCCCCACCGCCTTGCGCAATCTGCCCGCAACGTGCGCGCAAATCATCGACCAGGGCCTGCATGGCGCCGGCATTGGCTTGGAAGTCTGCCGAGCGTGGGTTGAGCTGGCTTTTCAAAACGGGCATCTTGCTTGTCTCCTTGAGGTTTTTTTCCGATCTTCATTCATGGTCTTTGGTGACATCCGGCACTCACGTGCCCATGGGCATCGAAAAATGTAGCGATGCACACCGTTGAAACCGTTTTGCTGGTCCTGATGTTGGGGGCACTGACTGGCATTGCTGCGCGTTATGTACGCGCCATTCCGCTGCCCCTGATTCAGATTGGCATTGGCGCTTTGATTGCATGGCCGCAAAAGGGCTTGCACATTGCGTTTGACCCTGAGCTGTTTCTGCTGCTGTTCATCCCGCCGCTGCTGTTCGCTGACGGTTGGCGCATTCCCAAACGCGAGTTCTTTGCACTGGCGCGGCCCATTTTGTTGCTGGCGCTGGGGCTGGTGCTGATCACGGTGCTGGGACTGGGGTACTTGATTCACTGGATGATCCCCGCCATGCCGTTGACTGTCGCATTTGCGCTGGCGGCCGTGGTTTCGCCCACCGACGCTGTGGCCGTCTCGGCCATCACCCGCAATCTGGGCATGCCGCACAAAACCATGCACATGCTTGAGGGCGAATCGCTGCTCAACGATGCTTCGGGCCTGGTGGCCGTGAAGTTTGCCGTGGCGGCCACGCTCACGGGGCTGTTCTCTTGGGGCAATGTGGCCAAGGACTTCACCTGGATGGCCGTGGGTGGCTTGGCTATCGGTGCGCTCATGGGCTGGGGCTTCAGCTATGCACGGGATACCGTCACTCGCCGGGTGGGGGACGTGGCGGCCACGCAAATGGTCTTGCTGCTGGTGCTGTTGCCGTTTGCCGCTTACATCGTGGGCGAGAAGATCGGGGTGTCGGGCATCCTGGCTGCTGTGGCAGCCGGCATCGCCACCAATTTTGCCGATCTGGAGCGCTCCAATTTCATCTCCGAGCGTTTGCAGACCGAAGGCACCTGGAGCATGGTGGAAGCTGCTTTCAACGGAGCCATCTTTTTGCTGCTGGGCTTGCAATTGCCGTCCATCATGGGAACAACCCTTTTGCACTCCGGCCATGAGTGGTGGGTGCTGCTGGGCTATGTGGCGATCATTTCGCTGGCTCTGCTGTTCGTGCGCTGGGTGTGGATTGAAGTGGGCGTGCAGCGTTCGCTGCACCGTGCCCACCAGGCAGGCAAGCTGCCGGTCCAGCCCTCGCGTCTGCTGAATCTGGCCACCACCATGGCAGGCATTCGAGGGGCTGTGACGTTGGCTGCTGCCTTGTCGATTCCCGTGGCGTTGCCCAGTGGCGCGCCCTTTCCCGAGCGAGACTTGCTGATCTTTCTGGCCACGGGTGTGATCTTGTTCACCCTGGTGCTGGGCGCGGTCACCTTGCCGCTGATCCTGCGTTGCATACCGGCGCACGAAGATACGGAAACTCAGCAGGAAGAACGCGCGGCACGTGCGACGGCCTGTCGCGCCGCGATTGCCAGCCTGACCATGACCGAAGACGAAGCGCAAAAGCACGATGAACAATGGGTGGCGCAGTACCAGGAGGTGGTGGGGCGTATCACGCAGGAATATCGCAACCGCATTCATCTGCTGGATGACACAGGCGTGGCCACGTCGACCGAAGCCCAGCGTGACACGTCCGAGATGGTGCAGGAACGCCGCCAGCGTTATGTGAAGGAAATGGAGCTGCGTCTGCGCTGCATTCAGGTGGAGCGCGACACCTTGTATGCCGAGCGGCAGATGCACCGCATCAATGACGAAATGCTGCGTGCCCTGGTCAGCGAGCTGGACATGTCCGAGGTTTCGCTGCGCAAACGCCTGGCGGTGGCACGCAAGGCCGCAGGTCTGCCCACCACGCAGGTGGGGCATTAAAACCAGATGCGGTTGGCAGGCACTGCGCATGGCGTAGGAACTCTCCGGAGGTGTGGAGGCAGGGGTGGTGACATTCCCTGCCTTTTTCTGGTGGCAGCTTAGGACAAGTCCGGGCACAGAAGTCGCCCACTAGGTTGCAATAATTGCCACATGAGTACGCCTTTGCTGATCCCCGCGCACAGTGGCATGCATCCCGCCATCACGCCCATGGCATTTGTGAAAGCGGTGGTGCAGGCCTATGCATTGCGGGACATGTCGGCCGAGAGTGCCTTGCATGCGGCACAAATTGCGCCAGATGCACTCAACGATACCCAAGCATGCATCACAGCCTTGCAGATGGAGTTGCTGTGCGACTACGCCATGCGGGAACTGGATGATGAAGCCCTGGGCTGGTTCAGCCGCCGCTTGCCTTGGGGCAGCTATGGCTTGCTGGCGCGCGCCAGCATCAGCAGCCCGTCGCTGGGTTTGGCGGTGACACGCTGGTGCCGTCACCATGGGTTGCTGACACAGGACATTGCCTTGTCGGTGCTGCAAGATGGGCCGCTGGCCACCATTCGTCTGCAGACCCAGCGTGACCTTGGCGCCATGCAGGAGTTTTGCCTGGTGTCGGTGCTGCGCAACCTGCATGGCTTTGCCAGCTGGTTGGTCGATGCGCCCGTGCCTTTGCGCCGGGTCAGCTTGCCGTATGAGGCACCGGCCCACCATGCGGTGTACGAGGTGCTGTTCGGCGCACCTGTGCAATTCGGGACGGAGAATGCCGTCGCCATGCTGGAGCTGGATGCGCATTGGCTGCAGCTGCCTCTGCTGCGCGATGAAGCCGCGCTCAACACCATGCTGCAGCGGGCTTTGCCTATCCAGGTGCGCCCCTATAAGCCTGCACAAACCTTGGTGCAGCGCGTGCGCCAGGTCTTGGCGGCTCACCCGCAATGCGCGCACACAGCGGTCACGCTGGCGCAGGCGCTCAACATGGCACCGCGCAGTCTGTACCGCCAACTGCAGCAGCAAGGCACCAGCGTGCAGCAGCTCAAAGACGATGTGCGCCGCCACCGCGCCCTGCACCTGCTACAGCGTACCGACATGCCCATCAAGCGTGTGGCGCAGGCCTGCGGCTTTGCCAATGAAAAAAGCTTTATCCGTGCCTTTGTGCAGTGGATGGGACAGGCCCCCGGCCACTACCGCAACCATCAGCGGCAGCGCTGAAAGCGCTTTTGTGTCACACTGAGAATTATCCTAAAAATGTAGCTGCAAGCGCTTGATGTATAAGGCTTGAGAGGCAAAATTATTCTCAATTACAAAGGTGTGTGATGGCACGGGCTCCCGATACTGCAGTCTCGCATTGGCTCACGCCCAGCGGTTTGCTGCGCGTGTCCGTGGTGGTGGCGCTGATCACCATCGTTCTCAAGATGACGGCCTGGTATGTCAC